>DASPKR010000368.1:0-3122 GCA_035627975.1 Pyrinomonadaceae bacterium
GCTCGACCGCCCCGAGAAGAGGAACGCGCTCACACGGCACATGATTGAGCGCCTGACCGACATGTTCCGCTGGTTGGGCGGGCGGCCCGGTCTGAGGGCGGTGATCCTGAGCGGCGAGGGGCCGGACTTCTGCGCCGGCACTGACATCGCGGAGCTCGAAGGCTTGGACGAAGAAGGCGCGCGGCTCAAGGCGGAGCGCGGGCAGGAGGCGTGTGACGCGGTCGAGCTGTGCGGCGTCCCCGTCGTCGCCGCGGTGAGGGGCGCGGCCGCAGGCGGCGGCTGCGAGCTGGCGCTTGCCTGCCACATGAGGGTCGCCGCCACGGGCGCGCGCTTCAGCCTGCCGGAAGTGAAGCTGGGAGTGATACCGGCTTACGGCGGCACGCAGCGGCTCGCGCGCGCGGTGGGTGCGGGCCGCGCGCTCGCGGCGATGCTCGCGGGCGAGGAGATAGACGCCGAGGAGGCTCTGCGGCTCGGCCTGGTCAACCGCGTCGTCGCGCCCGAGGCGCTTACTGCCGAGGCGGAGGCTCTCGCCCGCTCGGTCGCGGAGACGGCCGCTCCGCTCGCCGCCCGCGCGTGCCTCGAAGCCGTCACGCGCGGCTCGCGCCTCTCGCTCGAAGAGGGGCTCAAGCTCGAAGCCGAACTCTTCGCCGGCCTCTTCTCGACCGAGGACGTGCGCGAAGGCACGCGCGCCTTCCTCGAAAAACGCAGGCCCTCCTTCAAAGGCAGGTGAGGAGTGAACCGCCGTCGGCGCGTCACTCTTCACTTGTCACCCGTTTTGCTCTTCTCTATACTTCAACTGCTCTTACTCCCTAACTATTCGGAGACGGCCGAGACGCCTTGCAGCCCGTGACTCATCATGGACGGTTGGACGCCGGGGGGTTCCGCTTCGCCCTGGTGTCGAGCCGCTGGAACGACTTCCTAACGTCGCGGCTGGTTGAGGGCGCGCTCGACGCGCTCGAACGCCTCGGCGCCGACGCGGAGTCGGTCGAGCACTTCCGCGTCCCCGGCTCCTTCGAGATACCGCTGCTCGCGCTGAAGCTCGCCGGGTCGGGCCGCTTCGACGCGGTCGTCTGCCTCGGCACGGTCATACGCGGGCAGACTCCGCACTTCGAGTACGTGGCCGGCGAGGTCACGAAGGGCATAGCGCAGGCGGCGATGCAGACGGGCGTCCCCGTCATCTACGGGATCGTGACGGCCGACACGCTCGAGCAGGCGATTGACCGCGCGGGCGTCAAGGCGGGCAACAAGGGGTTCGACGCGGCCGTGGCGGCCGTCGAGCTGGTTAATCTTTACAAGGACTCTTTCCCAGGTGACGGGTGACGGGTGACGGGTGATGAGTAAAAAGCCGTCTTTAACTCGTCACCCGTCACCCGTCACCCGTCACTTCATTTATTCATATGGGTTCAAGGCGTAAGGCGCGGGAGTGCGCCTTGCAGATGCTCTTTGCTGCTGACCTGGGTGGTGCTGCGCGGCCCGACGAGCTGGTGCGCGCCTACTGGGAGGAGTTGGGCGACCAGGACTTAGACGAGGGCGCGCGCGACTTCGCGACGCGGCTCGCCGTCGGCACCCTCTCGCACCTCGAAGAGATAGACGACCGCATACGCTCGCGCGCCGAGCACTGGCGAATCTCGCGCATGGCCGTCGTTGACCGCAACATCCTTCGCATGGCCGTCAACGAGTTCCTGCGAGAGCCGACGCCCCGCACCGTCGCCATCAACGAGGCGCTCGAGATAGCACGCCGCTTCTCGACCTACGAGGCCACGCAGTTCATCAACGGCATACTCGACGCCATCAAGCGCGACCTCGACCGCGAGCGCCCGCAGGAGGACGCCACGCCCCACCCGGACGACGAGCCCTTGGCTGAGGCCGAGGGCGGCGCCGAAGAGGGCGAAGGCGAGAGCGGCCCCGACGACGAAGGCGGCGAGAAGACGGCCTCGGCCTAAAAAGAAGTTTCAGGCTCCGAGTTCCAAGTTCCGGGGCGAAGCGCCGGGCGATTCACGCACGAATCGCCCGGCGCTTCTTTCTTATAGAAAGAGCTTGGAACTTGGCGACCGGAACTTTAAACTTGACTCGGGGATGGACGACCAACTGACGAGAGAGTTTCTGGCGGAGTCGGAGGAGCTGGTCGAGGGGCTCTACGCCGACCTCGAGCTGCTGCGCGCGCGGCGCGAGGACGGGCGCGGGCGGCGCGAGCTTGTCGGCCGCCTCTTCCGCCGCGCGCACACGCTGAAGGGGACGGCCTCGGCGGCCGGCCTCGACCCGGCCGCCGAGGTGGCGCACGAATTCGAGTCGCTCCTCGACGCCGTGCGGCTGGGCCACGCGGGCCTCAGCGACGCCGTGCTCGACGCCTTCGAGGAGGCGGCCTCGGCCGTCTCGTCCTGCCTGGGCGCGGCCTCGCGCGGCGAGCACGTCGAAGCGCCGCGCGCCCCGCTCGAACGCCTCCGCGCACTTGCCGCGCCGCAGGCGGGCGCGGAGGCGAAGCGCGCGCCCTCGGCGGCGGGCGTCGCGCTGCCCGAAGAGCTCGCGCGCTCGCTCACGGAGTTCGAGCGGCAGCGGCTGCGCGAGGCCGTAGAGGAGGGCGCCCGCGTCTTCGTCGTCGTCGCGGACTTCAACCTCACGGACTTCGACGAGCAGTTCCGCCGGCTGAGCGACGCGCTGGGCGAGCGCGGCGAAGTCGTCTCGACGCTGCCGGGCGTGGAAGCGGGCGCGCCCGACCGCGTCCGCTTCCGCGTCCTTCACGCGACCGATGATGAGGCGGCGCGCCTCTCCGAGCGCGTCGCGGCGTTCGGCGCCGCCGTGCAGGAGTGCGCGCGCGAGCCGGCCGGCGAAGCCGCCCACGTTGGCGAAGGGGCGGCCGCCCCAGCCGAGCCGGCCGCCCCGATGTCTCACCCGGCCCTGACCGTGCGCGTGAGCCTCGAAGAGCTCGACGGGCTGCTCGCCGCCGCGCACGAGCTTTTCGCGGAGACCGCGGCCGCGCTCGGCGAAAGCGAGCGGGCGCGTCGGGTTCGCGCTCGCTCGGCCGAGCTGGAAGCGCGTCTGACGGCGCTCAGGATGGTTCCTGTGCGCGCGACTCTCGAGCGCGCGGCGCGCGCCGGCCGCTCGGCCGCGCGCGCCGTCGGCAA
>DASPKR010000369.1:0-7977 GCA_035627975.1 Pyrinomonadaceae bacterium
GTGGGCGACGGCGCGCTCGAGCAGGAGGGCGCAGAGGTGGGCGACGACGACGCGGACGATGAGGCACTGGAGGAGGAAGACCGCGACGACGACGCAGAGGAGGAGTGAGAGGGCGCCGACGTGGGCGACGGCGCGCTGCTGCAGGAGGGAGCCGACGTTGGCGACGGCGCGCTGCTCAGAGAAGGCGCTGAGGTGGGCGACGGCGCGCTCGAGCAGGAGGGGGCAGAGGTGGGCGACGACGACGCGGACGACGAGGCACTCGCAGACGCAGATGCGCTCGAGGAAGAAGACCGCGACGAGGTCGGCGAGGAGGACCGCGACGACGACGCAGAAGACGAGCACGACGGCGCTGACGTAGGCGATGTCGAAGACGTGGGCGACGGCGCGCTCGAGCAGGAGGGCGCAGAGGTCGGCGACGACGACGCGGACGACGAGGCGCTGGAGGAGGAAGACCGCGACGACGTCGGAGAGGAGGAGTGAGAAGGCGCTGATGTGGGCGACGGCGCGCAGCTCAGAGACGGCGCTGAGGTGGGCGACGGCGCGCTCGAGCAGGAATGCGCAGACGTGGGCGACGACGACGCGGACGACGAGGCGCTCGAGGAGGAAGACCGCGAAGACGACGCAGAGGAGGAGTGAGAGGGGGCCGACGTGGGCGACGGCGCGCTGTTTCACGAAGAGAGAGAGGCTGAGAGGAAGGAGTTGACGGTTGACAGGCGCGGCGCCTACCGGGTCGAAGTTTATCTCGACAGGCTCGGCACGCTCGTCGAAGGCAAGCCGTGGATAATCTCGAACCCCGTATTCGTCCGCTGAAGACGGTTTAACAAAATCCCCGTAAAAATAGGCGCAAACACGACTTCGCCCCGCACAAGCCTTTCGGCCCGTGTGGGGCGCTTTCGCGGGCCGGAAGCCCGGCCCAATCTCGGAGACGGCGCGTACGCTACCGATTACCGTAGAGAAACCGAGTGTTTGGTTCTTCTCACGCGTCAGCCCCAGTGTGCGGGGAAGCGCGTGTACGGCCTCCTACAAGGGTTCGTCCAAGTGCGGTAAGTTTATTCACCAACTCCGTCGCTGTCAAGATTCACTTTGACTGCCTCCGGCGCATACGATCTGAGCGCCGGCCTCGCAGATTCCCGGCGCTCGGCAATAACTAGATAGTGCAGCCGATACACGCTTTCAGGCTAAAAAAGCCCGCCGGGCGCCCGTAAACTGCTGATTTCCGGTTCATTTCTATCTCCCGGCGGTGGCATTTGGCTTGCTCCGAGTGGCTCCGCGGCCCCTTAGAGGCCGAGGTGGACGACGGGCGGCGCCCGTTTTCAAGCGCCCCTAGACGCAGGAGACTCGAAATGGCCGAAACGGCGACATTCCCCCTCTGGCAGACTGCAACCTCGCTCGACGCAGCCCTCTCCGTAAAGAAGCCGGCCGCGGACTACGAGCTGGCTCAGGCGGCGGCCGCGGGCGACTCGAAGGCTTTCGAGGAGCTATACGCGCGCCACTCGCGCCGTGTCTATTCGCTCTGCCTTCGGATGATGGCGAACACGGCCGAGGCGGAGGACTTGACGCAGGAGGTCTTCATACAGCTCCACCGAAAGATCGGGAGCTTCCGCGGCGAGTCGGCGTTTACGACGTGGCTGCACCGCATGACGGTTAACCAGGTGCTCATGCACTTCCGCAAGCGCGGCGTCCGCATGGAGCAGACCACGGACGACGGCGAGACGCCCGTGCAGGTCGTGTCAGGCACGGAGAACCCGAACCACATGCCCGTCGTTGACCGCATCGCGCTCGACAAGGCGATTGGGAAGCTGCCGCCCGGCTACCGCTCCGTCTTCGTCCTGCACGACGTAGAGGGACACGAGCACGAAGAGATTTCGAGGATACTAGGCTGCTCGGTAGGCACGTCGAAGTCGCAGCTACACAAGGCCAGGATGAAGCTCAGGCAGCTTTTGACGACGGGCAAGTCCGGCCGCGCGCGCCGCGGTATCGCCGCCGCGAGAAGGTAGGCGGCCCCTGCGGAGAAGATTTAAAACCCCGCCTGACTTCCGCGGAAGTCAGGCGGGGTTTCAACTTTGTGGCCGCGCGCGCCGCTGCTCTAGCAAAGTTACTGCCCTTTGCCTATCGCCCTGCTTCTCTAGGGGCAGGTGCCGGGGGAGACCGTCAGCCCCCTGCCCACGGTCTTGCCCCCCAGCGTCGCCCTCACCGCCCCCGTCTGCAACGATGTCACAGGCAATGTCGTCACCGTGAAGGCCCCGCTCTTCACCTGCCCCGCGGCTATGAAGACGCTGGCAGGCACGCTCGCCGCCCCCGTCGTGCTCGACAGCGTGACCGTCACTCCGCCGGCCGGCGCAGGCCCCGTCAGGTAGGCCTGCCCGGTCGGGTAGGGCTGACAACCTCCCGTCACGGCCGTTGACGAGAGCAGCAGCTTCTGCAGAGTCACGACTGTAGTCTGCTGCTTGTGGGTGTTGTTAGTCGTGTCGTGGTCGCTCTGCTCGCCCGAGACCGTGGCCGTGTTGGTAAAGACGCCAGCCTGAGACGGCTCGACCGTTATCGTCACGGCCGCCGTCGCCCCGACGGCCAAGCTACCCAGCGACGCCATGACCGTCCCCGTCGAGCCCGCCGGCGGCGCGGACGTGACGGTGCCTTGCGAGGAGGAGGCCGAGACGAACGTCATCGAGGCCGGCAGCGCGTCGGTAACACTCACGCCCGTCGCCTGCACGAACCCCAGGTTCGTGACGCTGATGACGTAGGAGAACTGCTGGCCCACCAGCACGGGGTCGGCCGACTCGCGCTTCCTCACCGAAAGGTCGGCGGAGGCTATGACGGCGGTCGTGACGGTGGCCGAGTTGTTCGTAGTGTCCTGGTCGTATAAATCGCCCGTCACCGTAGCGGTGTTGGTGAGCGTGCCGGGCTGGCGTGGCTTGACCTTTATCGTCACGACGGCCGTAGCGCCGGAGGCGAGCGAGCCGAGCTGGCAAGTGATGAGGCCCGAAGAGTGGGCGCAGGAGCCCTGCGTGGTCTCGACGGAAGAGAATGAGAGGCCCGCCGGCAGGCCGTCAGTCACCGCGACGCCCGTGGCCTCGGCGGGGCCGTCGTTCTTAACGGTCAGCTTGTAGTTGAATATCTGGTTTACGAGCGCCTCGCTCTTGGACGCGACCTTCTTGACGGAGAGGTCTGCGGCTATGACGGCCTGCGTCTGCACGGTGCGGCTGTTGTTTGACGTGTCGGGGTCGCGCGTCGGGCTGGCGACCGAGGCGGTGTTGGTGAGCGTCGCCGGCTGGTTGGGCTTCACCCTGACCTCGATCTCGACCGACTGCCCGGCGGCGAGGCTCCCGAGTTGGCAGGTGACGGTCGAGCCCGAGCGCGAGCAAGTCCCCTGCGGCGTCACCGTCGAGACGTAGGCGGCGTTCGTCGGCAGGTTGTCCGTCACGGTAACGTTAGAAGCCGCGTCGGGGCCGAGGTTGCTGACGGCGAGCGTGTAGGTGAGCACGCGGTCAACGACCGCAGGGTCTCTGGAAGGCGTCTTCGTTATAGAGAGGTCGGCCGTCTTGCACTTGCCGCGGGAGCCGGCCTCGAACAGGGCTTTGATCTCCTGCGGGGCCAGCGCGCGGCCGAAGAGCTCAACCTCGTCGAGCTGCCCGCCGAAGGCTGTAACGCCGCCGGAGCCCAGGCACGGGCTTATGCCCATCAGGAGCGGCGCCGTGTTCGACAGGAAGGGGCCGGTTATGGAAGACGAGAAGGGAGGAGCTAGGCTCCCGTCGAGCGCCTTGTCGAGCACCCCGTCTATATAGATGCTGAGCACGGAGCCTTCGCGCACGAGCGTGACGTGGTGGAACTCCCCGTCGTTGACCGACGAGTTTGAGCTGAAGGAGACGCCCGGCCCGAGCCAGACGTCTTCGATGCTGAAGACTATCTTGCCGGAGATGAGCGCCGCGTCCCACCAGCGGCCGCTCGTGCACCCCTCCCTCTTGCCCAGAAGGGTGTGCCTGCCGGCCGAGCTCGACTTAACCCAGAAGTCTATTGAGAAATTCGACGTGGCGAAGTTGCCGGCAGCCGTGCCGAAGTAGAAGTAGTCGTTAATACCGTCCAGGGAGAAAGCCTGCCCGACTTTGCCCGCGGCGTATGACGCACCGCCCACGGCGGTGCCGTGGTGGTTGCCGATAAAGTCCTGTGCGTTATCGTCGCCCGCCCACCACGAGGTCATGCCGGGGGGCGGTATTAAACACTCGTCGGCCGGGCAGCCCGAGGCGCCGACGGTCGCGCCGACGGGCGTGCCGGGGCAGGCGTCCGAGAGGTCGGGGACGCCGTCCTGGTCGTCGGCGGGCAGCGCCTCGAATGCGCCGATGTCGGCGCCGTCGCCTCCCGAGGCGTTAAAGACCGATGGGTCATCGAAGATTCGGACGGCCCCACGCTGGTCCGTCCCGAGCCCGGCCGAGGTGCCTGCGTCGAGGGCGGGGCTGCCCGCGAGGAGCGCGTGCGTCTTCGTTGGGCCGCCGTTGTCGGCGAGGTCGCCGAGCTTGGGGTCGAGGACGTTGAGTTTGTTTGTGGGGCCAGCAGGGAGCCCGCAGTTGCAGGCCCCGACGAGGTTGTAGGTGCCGTCGCCGCGGAAGGCGCCGTAGAGGTCGTCGGGGATTGTGGTGTTGGCAGGCCCCCTGAAGTTGCGGGACACCAGCGTGCTCCGCAGCAGGACGTCGCCGTGCTGACTGTAGATGCCCCCGCCGACATTGCCCGTCGCGCGGTTGCCGGCGACCGTCACCCCCTTCAGTTCGCCGCCCTGGCCGGAGCCGTTGAAGAAGATGCCGCCGCCCGGATGGTATGAGGAGTTGCCGCTGACGGTGACGCCGGCCAGGTTTATTCTCCCGTAGGCGTAGATGCCTCCCCCTGCGCCGTCATAGCCCAAGGCGGAGTTGCCGCTCACGGTGCTGTTCGTCATCGTCAAGAGCCCGACGTTAAAGATGCCCCCGCCCGCATGGTTCGTAGAGGTGTTGCCGCTGACGGTCACTCTCGTCATAGACAACCTACCCGGGCCTTCATTCAATATGCCGCCGCCCAGGGCGTTCGAGGTGTTGCCGCTGACCGTAACGTCCGTCATCGTCAACGCGCCGTAGTTGAATATGCCCCCGCCGTAAGACGCGAAGTTGCCGCTGACGACGACGTCCGTCATCGTCAGCGTGCCTGTGTTATAGACGCCTCCCCCGTTCCCCCCGCCGGCGTTGCCGTTGCTGATAGTCAGGCCGGAGACGCTCACCGTGCCCGACGTGATAAAGATGCTATAGAAGCCGTTGAGCCTCTTGACCGTAAGCTGCCCCGAGCCGGGGCCGTTGATAGTCACGCTGACGAGGTTCGGCAGCGGGGCGTTCAGGTTTATCGTGCCGGTGACGGAGAAGTTTATGGTATCGGGGTTGGAGCTAACGCTCGCCTCTTGAAGGGCGGCGCGCAGCGTGCACGCGCCGGCCGGGGTGGCGCACACACCGTTAGACCCGGCGTCCCCGACGTCGTCGAGGCTGTCAACGGTGAACGTGGCGGCCGACGCGCTCCGGGCCGCGGTGAGCAGGAAGAAGAAGGCGAGGGACGTGGCGAACAGGCAGAGGGGGTGGGCGCGTCTTCGCATGAGCGGGGGCAGCTCCTCAACTTATCAACGAAGGATTTCCGGGTTCGGGATGCCGGCCGGCATCGCGCCTCTTCTGGCGCTTGAGTGGCGGCGGCGAAGGTTGGGTTAGCGAGGCCGGGCTTTCGCGCCGGGTTAGGGCGCCCGCGCCGGGGCAGTTCGCGCGGGCGGCTGGCAGTGCTGACAGCGCCGCAGAGAATACGACACGGTTTTTCGGCTTGTCAAACAGTCCGACCGAAGCGCTCCGTTGCTCACATCAGAGTATGAGCGCGCGCCCGCGAACGTTTCGCGCGGGAGGTCGGCGGCGCCGCGCCCGGCTGCAGGTTGTAATGCGCCGCGGCGGGTGCGAGTATTGGCGCGATGCCGGAGGACGTGAGAGCCCTGCGTTTGGGCGCGATGCTGCGGGGGCGGCGGGAGGGCGGGGCGGCGCGCTGGCTCATTCACGCCGTCATAAGCGTCGCGCTGCGCCTCTTCTTCCGGCGCATAGAGGCGAGCGGCGCGTCCCTCGTCCCCGAAAGAGGGGCAGTCCTCTTCGTCCTCAACCACCCGAACGGGCTCATAGACCCGGCGCTCGTCTTCGCGGCGCTGCCCCGGCCCGTCTCCTTCCTCGCGAAGTCAACTCTCTTCCGCCTCCCCGTGTTGGGCTCGCTCCTTCGCGCCGTGGGAGCCCTGCCGCTCTACAGGCGCGCGGACGCGGGCGAGGACGTTTCGCGCAACCCTATGACGTTCGAGGAGTGCAGGCGGCTTCTCGCGCGCGGCGGCGCCGTCGCGCTCTTCCCCGAGGGCGTCTCGCACAGCGAGCCGAAGCTTTTGCCGCTCAAGACGGGCGCGGCGCGCATAGCGCTCGGCGCCGCCGCGCCCGTGTTGAAGATAGTCCCGGTTGGGCTCTACTACACTTCCAAGACTTCGTTCCGCAGCGAGGCGCTCTTGAGGTTCGGCGAGCCGATTGACGTTCCCGCGGTCGAGCCCGCGCCGGACGGCGAGCCGCCGCCGGTGGACGTGCGCGAGCTTTCGTCGCGCATCGAGGCGGGCCTTCGCGGCGTGACCGTCAACGCCGAGACCGAGGAGCAGTTGGACGTGGCGCGCAAGGCCGAGCGGCTCTTCTCGTCCGTCTATGAGGGCTTGGCCGTCCGGCTCCCGCTCGCCGAGCGCTTCGAGTCGCTGCGCCGCATGACGGACAGGCTGGCGGGGCTGCTCCCCTTCTCCGTCAGCGCCGAGCAGTTGGGCCGGCGCATACTCGCGCACGAGGGCGAGCTGCGCCGCGCCGGGCTCGCGCCCGAGAACCTATCGCTCTCGACGCACTCGCGCTGGTACGTCTTCCGCCACTTTCTGCTGCGCGCGGGCGCTATCGCCCTGCTCTCGCCGCTTGCGCTCGCGGGCGCGGCGCTGCATTATCCGGCGTACCTCGCGTGCTCTGTGCTCGCGCGCCTGTTCCCGAAGCACGGCGTTGACGACATCGCGCCGACGGTCAAGATTCTCGCTGCCCTTGTGCTCATGCCGCTCACGTGGCTCGTCGCCGCGGCGCTCGTCTTCTCGCGGTGGGGCTGGCGTTGGGGGCTGGCAACGCTCCCGCTCTCGGCCCTGTGCGGTTACGTGGCGATGCGCTCGATTGAAGAGCTTTACGACCTGCGCGGCTGGTTCAAGGCGATACTGCTGCTCGCGAGGCGGAGGCGGCTGTTCCTGCGCCTCTTCGCGAAGAGCAGGGCGCTACGCGACGAGATAAGCAGGCTCGGATAGATTCCGCGACCGGGGGATTTTTAATGACGGGCAGAAGGCTTCTCTTAATCAGCAACGGCTCGGAGCTTCTGGGCGAGCAGCCGTCCGAGTTTTTCCTCGCGGCCGTCAAAGACTTTCTCGGCGCGGGCGTCAGGCGCGTCGCCTTCGTCCCCTACGCCTCGGTCGTAAAGAGCTACGACGACTACGCCGCGCGCGTGCGCTCGCGCTTCGGCGGGCTCGGCTACGAGGTCGAGCCCGTCCACGAAGATGAAAACCCGGCCGCGGTCGTCAGGCGCGCGGACGCCGTGGCCGTGGGCGGCGGCAACACCTTCCACCTGCTCAAACTGATGTACGAGACGGGCGTGCTCGAGGCCGTGCGCGAGCGCGCGAGCGGCGGGCTGCCCTACGTCGGGTGGAGCGCGGGGTCGAACGTGGCCTGCCCCACGGTGAGGACGACGAACGACATGCCCATCGTCGAGCCGCCCTCGCTCGACGCGCTCGCCCTCGTCCCCTTCCAGATAAACCCGCACTACACGGACGCGACCATCGAGAACCACCACGGCGAGACGCGCGACGAGCGCCTGGGCGAGTTCACGCACGCCAACCCCGGCGTGCGCGTCGTCGGCCTGCGCGAAGGCACTATGCTCCGGGTCGAGGGCTCG
>DASPKR010000370.1:0-3198 GCA_035627975.1 Pyrinomonadaceae bacterium
CCAGCATGCGCCGCTACGACCAGGAGGCGGGGCAGGGGGCCGTGCCGATGCCGATGATCGCGCACTCGGCCTACTCGCGCCTGGTCGTGCCGTCCTTCGTCGTGGACATCTCGGAGTTCGTCGAGACGAAGCTCGAAGCCATACGCGCGCACGCCTCGCAGTTCTTCAACCCCGCGTCGAAGGAGCCGCAGACGCGCATCAGCGAGGAGAACTTCCTCAAGCAGCTAGAGCACCGCTGGCGCTACTACGGCTCCCTCATAGGCGTCGCCGCCGGGGAGGCCTTCTACGTCCGCGAGGCCCTCAACGTCCACGACCCCTTCGAGCTGCTCACGCGGCCCATGAACATCTACTCCTAGCGGCAGCCCTCAAGAGTGCGAGGGCTGCTGACCGCCCCCGCCCGAGGACGACGGCCCGCCGCCCGAGGGCGACTGGCCCCCTCCCGTCTGGCCGCCGGTCGGCTGCTGGCCCGAGCCGCCGGCCTTGAGCCGGGCGAGCAACTGCTCCAACTCCTTTATGCGCTCCTCGTGGTCGTCAACTGCGACGGCCGTGGCGAGCACGGCCTGCTGGTTCGGGTCTGCGGGCGCGGAGGCGGGCGGCGAAGAAGTCTGCCCCTGCGACTGCAACTGCTGGACGATGGTCGTCACCACGCCCGTGCCTTCGGCCACGCCGCCCGCGACCTTGCCGGCCTTGCCCGGCAGCGCCGCCTGCGCGAGCACGGCCCCCTTGTCAACCCCCGCAACGACCTTCTTGAGCTTTGAAAAGAACCCCATCTTTTTCGGCCTCCTCGTGGGTGGTTTGAAACAACTTTCGTGAATCCCGCCCCCTGCTCGCCCTCGTAAGTCAATGCCTCACGCCCGCGGCTGCGACGCCGCGGCGCGCCAGTCCTCGCGGCTTATGCCGTAGATCAAGACCTCTAAGTCGCCGAAGAGTTTCGTCCGCCCCTCCGGCTTCTCGCCCAGCCGCTCGGCCACGCGAATGGAGTTCTGGTTGGCCGGCTGTATGAGGCTTATCACGTGGTCGCGGCCGAGGTCGTCGAAGGCGTAGTCCATCGCGCGGCGGGCGGCCTCGGTGGCGAAGCCGCGGCCCCAGTGCTCGCGCGCGAGCGTCCAGCCCAGCTCGAAGCCGGGCCAGCCCTCGGGGTTTAGGAAGCCCACGCGGCCGACGAGCATCCCGCTCGACTTCTCCTCCACGGCCCAGTGGCCGTAGCCGAGCAGTTGCCAGTGGCCGACGATGAAGGCGAGGCTGCGCCACGCCTCGTGGCGCGTCATCGGCTTGCCGTTCGGGGCGAGGTAGCGCATCACCTCCTCGTCGGCGTGTGTGCGCGCGTACCACTCGTAGTCTTCGAGGCGCCACATGCGGAGCCTCAGCCGCTCGGTTTCGAGTTCGACCATGACGGGTTCACCTCTCGCGGCCTTACGACGGCCGCGGGCGGAGTGTTTCGCGAAGCAGCGAGTTGAAACGCTCGGCGTGCTCCTCCTGCGGCATCAGCCGGCAGCGGTCGAAGACTTCGAGCCGCGCGCGCGGGTTGAGGCCGAGCAGGAGGCCCGCCTGCTCTATGGGGTTCGTCGTGTCCTGCCGCCCCCACGCTATCGTGACGGGCTGGCGCAGCCGCGCGAACGCCTCGCGTATGTCGGTGTTCATGTAGCCGGAGATGAAGGCCGTAGCGGCGTGCTGCGCGCCGGGCAGGTGGCTCACGGCGTAGTAGTGCGCGACCAGCCGCGGCGTGGCGAAGCGCTTCTGGTAGAAGAGCTGCTTGCGCGCGTAGTCGCGTATGCTGCGCTCGCTCGTCACGGCGTTGTAGAAGGAGGTGCCGAGCACGGGCGAGTGCAGAAGCCCGTAGAAGGCCGCGCCCGCCATGCCGGGCCGCGCGCTCAGGCTGCTCGCGCCCGTGGGCGAGACGAGGACGAGCGACGAGACCAACTCGGGCGACTCGTCGGCGACGCGCACGGCGAAGGCCGCGCTCAGCGTGTGCGCGACGATTGCCGCGGGGCGTCCTACGCGCTCGCGCAGGAAGTCCGAGATGAGCTCGACGTAGAGGTCTGAGGAGTAGGGGGCGGTCGGCGGCTTGTCCGAGTAGCCGAAGCCGAGGAGGTCTATGGCGTAGGCGCGCAGGTCGCGCGAGATCGGCTCGAAGTTGCGGCGCCACATGAAGGAGCGGGCGCCAGCGCCTATGCCGTGGACGAAGAGGACGGGCGGCGTGCCTTCCGGCCCCGCGTGCCGGTAGAAGATTTGGCCGTGCTTCCAGCGGAACGTCCCGGGCTCGCCGCCGAGCGCGCCCGCCTCCGGCACGGGCGCCCCGCGCTCGACCGCGGAGTTCAAGGCGACCATCGCCGCCACGCCCGCCGCGCCGCCTGCCGCCAACCCCTTCCAGAGTTTGCTGAGCCTGCTCATAGGGACGCAGTGGAGGGCGGAGGGCGGCGAGTAAGACAAGCCCTTAAACTTGTCACCCGCCGCCCTCCGCCCTCCACCGCTTTAGATGAACGCGAAGTCGAACTGCTCCTGGTGGACGTGCTCGTCGCTGGTCACGTCAACGGGGCCGAGGTACTCCTCTATCTCGGCAAGCACGTCGCGCTCGGACGAGCGCAGGGCGCGCGCGACCTCGGGGTTGATGCGCAGCGTCGTCTGCTTGTGGCGCTCGCCGTCCTGCGCGCGGGCGAGGCTGCGCGCCTCCTCGAGTATCTCGTAGCAGACCGTCTGCGGCGACTTCACGAGCCCCGAGCCCGTGCAGTAAGGGCAGGGCGAGCAGAGCGTGCGCTCTAGGGACTGCTTGACGCGCTTGCGCGTCATGATGACGAGGCCGAAGTCGTTGTAGGAGAGAACCTTCGTCGGCGACTTGTCGGAGCGCAGCGCGTCCTGAAGCGCGGAGAGCACGCGGGCGCGGTTGCGGCGCTCCTCCATGTCAATGAGGTCGAGGACGATGATGCCGCCCAGGTCGCGCAGGCGTATCTGGCGCGCTATCTCCTCCACGGCCTCCATGTTGGTGCGGGTGATTGTGTCTTCGAGCCGCGTGCCGCCGCGGCCGACGAACTTGCCGGTGTTCACGTCAATGGCGACGAGCGCCTCGGTCTGGTTGATGACGAGGTAGCCGCCCGACTTGAGCCAGACGCGGGGCTTGATGGCCTTGTCGAGCTCGGCCTGCACGCCGAAGGCTTCGAGTATCGGCTCTTCGCGCGTGTAGAGCTTGACGCGGTTGACGAG
>DASPKR010000371.1:0-3369 GCA_035627975.1 Pyrinomonadaceae bacterium
GAGAAGGACTGGCACTACCGCTCAGGGATGACGGCCGCCGCGCGCGCCGGCGAGGGCTCGGTCGTCGTAGGCCTTAGCGTGCCGTGGAAGTCTGTGGGCGGCGCGCCGCGCGCGGGCGAGCGCTGGCGCGCGAACCTCTTCCGCTGCGTGGGCTCAGGCCCCGGCCGCGGCTACCTCGCCTGGCAGCCCACGCACACCGAAGAGCCCTTCTTCCACGTCCCCGAAAAATTCGGCTGGCTGAAATTCAAGTAGCCTGCGCCGACTACTTCTTTAACTTTTGCAGGTAGTCTCTGAGGAGCCGTCGGTCTTCGTCGTCGGCCTCGGTGATGCGTATGCCGACGAGGAAGCCCGCTCCGGGCTGGCCCTCGGCTTCGAGCCGCTCGTAGCGGACGGGCGTGCCGTAGAGGCGAGCGTGCGCGCCGGGGAGCTTCAAGGTGACGCGCAGCGTCAGCCCCTCGCCCGCCAGGTAGCGGTCGCCGATGCGTATG
The DNA here is from genome assembly GCA_035627975.1 of Pyrinomonadaceae bacterium. Taxonomy (GTDB): domain Bacteria; phylum Acidobacteriota; class Blastocatellia; order Pyrinomonadales; family Pyrinomonadaceae; genus QHXN01. Next base: position 489 of record DASPKR010000371.1, read on the forward strand.
CCGGGCAGCACGACGCCCAGGCCGCTCTCGCTGAGGTCGCGCGTGTGGCCCGCCGCTGTCGCCGGGTGCGAGTTAGCCCTAGCGTCGAGCAGCGAGACGACCACGGGGAGCAGCGCCTCGAAGCGCGGAGCGCGCCGGCGGTTCCCTACGAACTCGCGCAGGCGGCCGGCGATTAATCGGAGTCGTTCCGGCATTCGCGCCCTCCGGTGCGCGGGCGGCCGCGACGGTACGGGGCCTCGGGAGATTAAAAGGTTATTACGGGGAGAGTGGCGGGGCTAAGGGCGCCGCCGACGAGCAGCCGTCCGTCTCGGCGTGCGGGGCAGGCGCCGTTAAAGATTTTAGACGCCGAGGCCGCCCGCGCGCAATCGCCTCACTGCCCCGGCACGACCAGCTCGAAGCCCCTCTTCTCGCCGCCCGCGAGCTTCAGGCGCGGGGCCGCGGCGGCCCGCTCCCTTATCTCCGCCTCCGCGAGCGCGCCGAGGCCATCCGTGAACATGACGAAGTATTCGTCCGGCGCCGTCGTCAGCGTGCAGCGCCCCGCGTCGTCCGTGACGCAGCTCGCCTGCGCGTCCGGCCTCGGCCACTTCACGGGGTCTGTGGGGACGACCGTGACGTTTACGCCCGCGGCGGGCAGCTTGCCCTTCGCCGTTACTGCGCGCACGTCGAGCGTCGCGACGTCCGTGGAGAAGACTATGCGCACGCCGTCCACTTCGGCGCCTTCGGCGACTTCGAGCGGCTCGCGCAGAAGGTCTTTGCCGCGCCACGTCATGGACTTGATGTAGCGGTCCTTGACGGTCGGGCCGAACTGGTTGAAGCGCAGGTGGACTTTGCCGGGCGGCACGCCCTCGATGAGGAACTTGCCGTCGGACGGCGAGTCGGAGGAGCTTACGGCCGGCTCCTCGCCCGGCACGCCGTCCGCGCGCAACGCATAGATGTTCACGTTCTCGCCCTCGTTGAAGCCGCCCTCGAAGACGGTCGTGCCGGAGATGGTGGCGCCCTCGCTGAGCTCGATGACCACGTCGCGCACGTCGCCGCCCGAGACGCGAACCTCCTGCTCCTTCGGCGTGAGCTTCTTCTTCTTCGGCACGGAGGGGCGCGCGGGACGCAACTGCTGCTGCCCCTGCTCGCCGTCACCGCCGCCAAGGGCCTCGTCCAGTTCAACCTCGGGCTCGTACTGCGAGGGCGGCCGGGCCGAGACGACATAGACGCCGTCGGGCAGCTCCTTGAACTGCCAGCGGCCCTGCTCGTCCGTCGAGACGCTCTGCGAGCCGCCCGCGTTGTACATGAGCGCCACTATCGTCATGCCCCCATCCTTCGACCTGAAAGTGACGGTGGCGCCCGCGACGGGCGCCTTGTCGCGCTTGCCGCGCACGGTGCCGGCTATGACGCGCGCCTCGCGGTCGGCGATGGTCACGTCAACGCCCTCGATCTCCTCGCCGGCGCGCACGCGCACGACCTCGGCGTCCTCCGGGCGTACGGCCTTCGGGTGGAAGCTCAGCCCGAAGGGGCTGCCCATCGCGCCGAACTCGGCCCCGTAGCTGTAGCGGGACGCGTCGCCCTCGCCGTCGGCGTGCTCGACGGCCTCGGCCACGCCGACGACGTACTCGCCCGCGGGCAGCCCCGACACGCGATAGACGCCGCGGTCGTCCGTCCTCATGCCGAAGATGGCGCCTGCGCCCAGGCCGTTCAGGAACGGGACGGGGCGGCCGTCCTTTACGCGCATTAGGTGGACGATGATGTTGACGGCTGGCTCGCCGTCCGAGTAGGTGACGCGCCCGCCGATGGCCCCGCCGCGGCGCGCGCGCACCGTTATCTCCTTGTCGGCCTTGCCGTCAATCTCGACGGTCTCGAAGTTGTCGCCGACCTGCGTCATGTCGGGGCGGCGCGACTTGTTGGCCTGCTCGATGTCGAGGAAGCTCATCGGCGAGAGCACGCCTTTCACGTCAACGGCGACGAAGTAGCGGCCCCGCGGGACTTTCGTGATGCGGAACTGCCCCTCGCCGTCCGTGAGGCCCGAGCGCTCGGTGGCGCGGCTGTCGGGGCTGTGCGGCAGGAGCACCACGCGCGCGCGCCTGACGGGGCGGCCCGTGCCGTCGTAAACGGCCTTGCCGTAAACGCTCGACTTCGGCTCCTCCTCCTTGGCCGCCTCCGTCGCGGCCTCGACCTCGACCTCGACCTCGGCCTGCCTCGCGGCGGCCTCCGGCGCCGAGAGCGCGACGAGGGGGGCAAGCAGGGCCGCCCGGAAGAGCGCGAAGAGAGCGCGCCGCGATTTAGTATTTGTGCTCATGGTCTTCGTAAGGTCTTCGGGCCGAAGCCGCCGGCCTCAGCGGTGCGGCACTACCAGCTCCAAGGACTCCGTCTCGTGCGCGAGCAGCGAGACGCGGGGCGCGCCCACGGCCTGCTTCATCAGCTCCGCCTCGTAGGCCGCTGCCGGCACGCCGCGCGGCGCCAGTAGGACGACGTACTCTCCGGGCGGCGCCGTCACAGGGCACGCGCCGTCGTCGCCGGTGACGCACGCGTCCTGCCGCGAGTCGGTCGCCCAGCGTGACACGTCGGCCGGCAGCAGCCAAACCTTCACGCCGGGCGCGGGGCCGCCGTCCGCCGCCGCCACGGCGCGCACGCGCAGCGTCGCTGCCCCCGAGGTGAAGACGACGTTCACGCCCTCGATTGTCTGCCCCTCTGCGACCTCAAGGAACTCTTGCATAAGGTCTTTGCCGTTCCACGTTATGGACTTTAAGTAGAACACCTCCCGCTCGCCGTCGGGCGCGTAGGCGCGCAGCGTGAACTTACCCGGCGTCAGCCCCTCTATCTCGAACTGGCCGCGATACGAGCTGCCGGTATAGACGCCGCTCCCCGCCTGGTCTTCGGGGGGGCCGGCGGC
>DASPKR010000372.1:0-5258 GCA_035627975.1 Pyrinomonadaceae bacterium
CCTTACTCTTAAGCGGCGAAGGCGCGCTCGCCCACGCCGAGGTATTGCTGAAGCACGCGGCCGAGGTGGTCGAGGCTCGGCGGCTTCACTAAGTACTCGTCGCAGCCCGCCTCGCGCGCCAGCGCGAGGAACGACGGCTCAGCGTGGCCGGAGACGAAGACGATGGGGACGTTGCGCGTCTTTCGTATCCGCCGGGCCGCGGTGAAGCCGTCGAGGCGCGGCAGGCTCCCGTCCATGAGGATGAGGTCGGGGCCAGCGCTCTCGGCGAGCCGGACGGCCTCCTCGCCGTCGGCCGCCTCAATGACGGCGCAGCCGCGCATCCCCAGCATGATGCTGAAGAGCGTGCGCGTGTCGTCGTCGTCGTCAGCGACGAGGACGAGCGGGGTGCGGCCGTCTGGCGGCGCGCCTTGTAAATCATTTGCCATAGTAGCCATGAGCCTATTAGAGCCGCGGTAAGGGCTGGTCAGAGGAGCCCATTGCATTCACCGCTCAGTGGGTGGATAAAACCTTCGGGGGAAAAAAACGGGGCGAGACTTGAACCATCCCGGCCCCTCGCGTGCGACTGTCTGTAACAATCCCAAGTTCGCACGCATTTTCTCACGAAACGCGGGGCCGGGATATCGGGAAGGTGCGAAGCGCGGTTAGGGATTTCCCCTACCCGCCGGGAGGTTTCTTTGTCGGAGCGCGCGGCCGCGTACCGACGACACGGGCCGCCCGCGTTTATTTTGGGAGCTGCGTTTTTCGCACGTGGAGCGGGTCTGGGCAACTAACCCGACCCCCCGGATGAGGGGGGACTGGGTTGAAACCGGCCCGCTTTTTCGTGCTCGTATTGCCCTGAATTCTTCTCTCTGTGCAGTGTTAACACGGAGGGGTTGTGAGATCAGGTCGCGGGTCGTGAGCGAGGCGCTTCAGGTGTTTTGGAGCCAGCCCTGAAGGATTGCGTAGCGGACGATGTCTATGCGCGAGCGCATCCCGAGCTTGCGCATGGCGTTGGCCTTGTGGGCTTCGACGGTCTTGACGCTCAAATCCAGCCGCGCGGCAATCTCCTTGTTGCTGTAACCCCACGCAATCATCCGCAGGACTTCGCGCTCGCGCTCGCTCGGCTCGTTCTGAGGCACGGCGGCCTTGCTGGCCGACTTCGCCACGTAGCTGCCGACGACCTTGCCCGTGACGGCCGGGTCGAGGAAGGTCTGGCCCGAGGCGACGGCGCGTATGGCCGTTAGGAGCACCGCCGAGGCGCTCTGCTTGAGGACGTAGCCGGAGACGCCGGCCTTGAGGAGTTGTTGCAGGTAGCCGTCGTCGGCGTGGCGCGTGAGCGTGATGATTTTGGCGTCGGGGCAGCACCGTATGATGAGCTCGGCCGCCTGTAGGCCGTTCATCTCCGGCATGGACACGTCCAGCACGGCCACGTCCGGCAGAAGCTCCGTCACCTGCCGCACGGCCGTGCGCCCGTCCGAGGCCTCGCCGACGCACTCCATGTCGGGCTGCGCCTCGACGAGCATCCTGAGCCCCTCGCGGAGCACCGCGTGGTCGTCGGCCAAAAAGACTCGCAACTTGCCCACGCTCACCTGCTTCCTTCGGCGAGCAGCCCCGCCGGCTCGAATTTGACGGGCGTGCGGACGAAGACGGTCGTGCCTTTGCCGGGCGCGCTCTCTATCTCGACCGTACCGCCGACGAGCGCCGCGCGCTCTCGTATGCCTATCAGGCCCATGCCGCGCCTGACGCCGTCGGTTTCGACCCGGAACGGGTCGAAACCGCGCCCGTCGTCCTCCATGATGAGCACGGCGTGGTCGTCTCGCCGCTCCAGGAGTATGTCAACGCTCGTCGCCCCGGCGTGCTTCGCGACGTTGTTGAGGGCCTCCTGCGCGATGCGGTAGAGGTTGATCTCGACGAGCGGCGAGAGGCGCTCGTCGCCGAGGCCGAAGGAGTGGAAGTTGACTGCGACGCCGAAGTGTCTGGCCCACTCCTGCGCGTAGTTCGAGAGGGCGACGATGAGGCCGAGGTCGTCGAGCGCCGAGGGGCGCAGCTCCCACGCGAGGAAGTCAACGTCCGAGTCGAGCCGCTGCGCTATCTCAACCAGCTCGCCGATGCGCGCCTTGAGCTTCGCGCGCGCGCCCGCCTCCTCGCGCAGCCCCTCCAGCTTGAGCCGCAGCGCCGTGAGCGACTGCCCTAGCTGGTCATGCAGCTCGCGCGAGATGCGGCGGCGCTCGTCCTCCTGCGTGGTGACGATGCGGCGGAGGAGCTCGACGCGCTCGCGCTCGACCCTCCGGCGCTCGCGCATCTCCTCGCGCATGGCGGAGTTGGCCGAGGCCAACTCCGCCGTCCGCTCTTGGATGCGCTGCTCGAGCGCCTCCCAGCCCCTCTGCAATTCCTCCTGCTTCTGCCTTTGCACAGTCAGGTCGCGAGCGATCTTGGCGTAGCCGCGCCCCCTGCCCAAGGCGACCATTACGCCGCTCACGTAGAAGCGCGAGCCGTCCTTGCGTATGTGCCAGCGCTCGTCGGGGGCGCGCCCGTCCCGGTCGGCCGTGCGCAGCTCCTTCTCGGGGGCGCCGGCGGCGCGGTCTTCGGGCGTGAAGATGATCTCGGTCGGGCGCCCGACGGCCTCGTCCTTCGTGTAGCCGAACATCTTCTCCGCGCCGGTGTTCCAGTCCGTGTAGCGCCCGCCCGAGTCCAACAGCATGATGGCGTAGTCCTCGGCCGTCTCGACCACGAGGCGCAGCCGCTCCTCGTTCGCGCGCAGCTCCTCTTCGACCCGCTTGCGCTCGGTGATGTCCGACGCCATGCCGATGACGAAGCGGCGGCCGTCGCGCAGGGCGCCCGGCGAGGAGGCGCTGAAGCTCCAGTGCCGCACCTCGCCGTCGCGCGTGCGGACGGGGAACTCCAGGTTGATCGTGCCCTTGTCGCCCTTGAACAGGCCGTGGACGTGCTCGCGCACGTCGTCGGCCCCCTCGCCGCAGGCGCGCGTCAGCCACGCGTGGAGCGTCGGCACCTCCTCGGCGGTGTAGCCGGTCAGCTCCGTCCACGCGCGGCTTATCTGCAACACCTCGCCGTCCTCGGCGTGCATGATGATGGGTATCGGCGCGTCCTCGATAGCGCGCCTGAACTGCTCCTCGCTCTCGCGCAGGGCCTGCTGCGCGCGCTTGCGCTCGGTGATGTCGGTGAAGGTGACGACGACGCCGTCTATCTTGTTGTCGGTCGTGCGGTAGGGGAGCATGCGGGCGAGGAAGTGGCGGCCCCCCGTGGCCCCGACCTCGCGCTCGACCGTGTGGAGTGTGCGCAGCACGCCGTCGGCGTCCTCGACGAGCGAGGGGTAGTCGAGCTTGTGCGTGACGTGCACGAGCGGGCGGCCCACGTCGCCGGGGATGATGTTGAAGAGCTCCTGCGCGCTCGGCGTGTAGCGCTTCAGCCGCATGTGCCGGTCGAGGAAGAGCGTGGCGATCTGCGTCGAGGCCAGCAGGTTATGGAGGTCTGAGTTCGACCGCCCTATCTCCTCGATCTTATCGCGCAGCTCCGCGTTGAGCGTCGCCAGCTCCTCGTTGACCGACTGCAACTCCTCCTTGCCCGTCTCCAGCTCCTCGGAGGCCGAGCGCAGCTCCTCGTTCATCGCCTGCAACTCTTCGTTGCTGGCCTTCAGCTCCTCTGTAGAGGTCTCGTACTCCTCGATGGTGGCGCGCAACTGTTCGCGCGCGCGCTCGAGCTCGGCCTCCAACTGCCGGACGATGGGCTCGAGCCCGGGGGCAGGCTGCGCCGCCGCGGCGGGCGGCGCCGCGGCCTGCGCCCCGCCGCCTTCGCCTTCGGGCGGGGGCGCGGCGGCCGACTCGTCGAAGAGGACGAGCTTGAAGCCGGACCGCGTCTGCGGCGAGACGAGCGGGCGCACCGTCACGCGGACGAAGTGCTGCGAGCCTTCGATCTCGACAGGCAGGGGGGCGCTCGTCACCTGTCCGTGCTGCCCCGCCGAGAGCAGGAGCGAGTGCAGCTCGAGCTGCAGGCCGGGGTGCACAACCTTCAGGAGGTTGCGGGTCGGCTCGCCGCCGGAGAGCCGGAGGTAGCGCCCGGCGTGCTCCGAGAGGTGGACGATGTCGTAGTCGCCGTTGACGAGCACGCTCGGGGGGGCGAGGGCCTCGATCATGCGGTAGTGCATCTCGCCGTAGGTGGCGCCCTCGGCGAGGACGGGGGCGCCTGGCGCCTGCGGCACTGTCGCCGGCCCCGGCGCCCAACGGCCGAGGGCGGGCGGGGGCGGGGGGCGCCTGAAACTGTCGGCGCTCTCCTCGCTGCGCTTGAAGATGCGGTACTTCTTGTTGACCGGCGTGAAGAGGTCGCCCAGCCCATCGGCCGACTCCGACGAGCCGAGGAAGAGGTAGCCCTCCGGCTTCAGGGCGAAGTGGAATATCTCAAGCACGCGCTCCTGCATGTTGCGGTTGATGTAGATGAGGAGGTTGCGGCAGCTCACGAGGCTGAGCTTCGAGAAGGGCGGGTCGAGCAGTATGTTGTGCGGCGCGAAGAGAACCGTCTCGCGCAGCTCGCGCTTGACGCGGTAGTAAGGCCCCTCGCGGACGAAGAAGCGCTTCAGGCGCTCGGGCGCAACGTCGGCCGCTATCGTGCTCGGGTAGGCGCCGTTCCGGGCCGCCGCGAGCGCGTCCTCGTCTATGTCGGTGGCGAAGACCTGTATGCCCGGCGGGCTGGGGAGCGTGTCGGCGCGCTCGGAGAGCAGCATGGCGATGGAGTATGCCTCCTCGCCGGTGGCGCAACCGCTCACCCAGACGCGAATCTGGTCGCCGGGGCCGCGCCCCTCGAACAGCTTCGGGATGACGTCCGCCTCCAGCCGGGCGAACGCCTGCGGGTCGCGGAAGAAGTTCGTGACGCTGATGAGCAGGTCGCGCAGCAGCCCGTGCAGCTCCTCCGGGCGGCGACGGATGTGCTCGATGTAGGCGCGGAGGTCTTCGGACTCCGTGACCTGAAGCCGCCGCTCGATGCGGCGCAGAAGGGTCGTGCGCTTGTAGTTCGTGAAGTCGTGGCGGGTGCGCGCGCGGAGCAGCACCAGCACCTCGCGCAGCGCCTCCTCGTCCACGCCGCGCGGCGGGGCGTCCGGCGGCGGCAGCGTGATGCGCTCGGCGTTCTCCTTGAGCGAGACGATCTTCGCCGGGATTTCGGCGACGGGCAGGATGAAGTCAACTAAGCCCGTCTCGGCGGCGCTTCGCGGCATCATCGCGTGCTCTGCCTCGGACGGGTCTTGCGCGATGGTGACGCCGCCCTCCTCG
>DASPKR010000373.1:0-14448 GCA_035627975.1 Pyrinomonadaceae bacterium
CATCCCGCAGATCGTCGAGGAGCTGCACGAAGCGCTCGGCGACGGGCGCGAAAGCGCGCCGATGCTCTCGGAGGGGCGCGAGCACGGCCGCCAGCGCTGGCGGCAGGGCTACGAGCTGAAGGAGGTCGTGCGGGAGCTGACCCTCCTGCGCGTCACGCTCGTCGAGTTCATCGAGCTCTACCGCGGGGCGCTCCCCCCGCGCCCGCCCGAGGAGCTGGCGCGCTCCTTCCACCGCATCAACGTCTTCATGGACGACGAAATCTACCGCACCGTCGAAGCCTACCTCGACGCCTCAAAGAACCCGCAGTCGAACTGACGTCGGAGACGAGGAACCGGGAACGCTGAACGATGAACGAAAGACCTTTTGTATTCGGTTCGTTGTTCAGCGTTCATAGTTCCTCGTTTTCCCAGACCTCGTATACACTCTCCCCGAGCATCGAACGGAGATGAACGCGTCGAGGAGGGAAGTGTGTATGAGACATTTGCGGAAAGTAACGGCGCTCGCGCTCGCCGCGGCCGCCGCCCTGTGCCTGGCGCAGGCTCCGGCGTCGGCGCAGAGGCGCGGCGCGCCGGCCCCAAAGCGCGCGGCCGACGCCTCGCGCCACTCGAAGGAGGCGGCCGAAGTCCTGCGCAAGATCATGTCGGTGCCCGAGAAGGAGATTCCGCGCGACCTGCTTGAGAGCGCTGAGGCCGTCGCCGTCTGCCCCGGCGTGCTCAAGGCGGCCTTCATCGTCGGCGGACGCAAGGGCGACTGCGTCATCAGCCGCCGCACACTGAAGCGGCAGTGGAGCACGCCCGTCTTCTACAACCTGACCGGCGGGAGCGTCGGCGCGCAGGTCGGCGGCTCGAAGACCGACTACGTTCTGCTGTTCATGAACGAGGATGCGCTGAAGGGCCTGATGGAGGACAAGTTCGAGATCGGCGGCGAGGCCGAGGCGACCGCCGGCCCCGTCGGCCGCACCGTCGGCGCCAGCACCAACCCGACGCTCGACGCGGGCATCCTCTCCTACTCGCGCAGCAAGGGCGCCTTCATCGGCGCCGCCCTCAAGGGCGTTGCCATCACGCCCGACAACGACCTGAACGAAGCCTTCTACGGCAGGAAGGCGAACGAGCTCGTGCAGGCCCAGGACGACACGCCCGTCCCTTCGCAGGTGCGCGCCTTCCCGCTCGCGCTCAACCGCTACTCTGTGCGGCTCCCCTGACGGCCGGAAAGACGCTGGATGCTAGATGTCAGATGTCGGTTAAAGACAGGCTCTAGCATCCGACATCTAACATCTGACATCTTTTAAGGAGATTCGCATGAAGCTTTCGTCCCTCGGAAAAATTCTCAAGGCCGGCGCCCTCGCGCTCTTCGCGGCGGCGACGCTTCTGACGCCCGCGCTCGCGCAGGAGGAGAGGGAGCGGCGCGCGTCGAAGGTAGTCTCGACCGCCAGCCCGAAGCAGCAGAAGGAGGCGTCGAAGAAGGCCGAGGCGGCCTCGCGCGTCTTCGAGCAGATAATGGGCGCGCCCGACCGCGGCATCCCGCGCGAGCTTCTGGACAAGGCGGAGGCAGTCGCCGTCTTCCCCGGCGTGCTCAAGGCAGGGTTCGTCGTGGGCGGCCGCGGCGGCAGCGGCCTCATCTCCCGGCGCGTCACGGGCGGCTGGAGCGCGCCCGCCTTCTTCAAGCTGGGCGGCGCCAGCGTCGGCCTTCAGATAGGGGCGTCTAAGACCGACTTCGTGCTGCTGTTCATGAACGAGGACGCCGTGCGCGGCCTGCTAGAAGACAAGTTCGAGATGGGGGGCGAGGCGAGCGCCGCCGCCGGCCCAGTCGGCCGCGCCGCCAGCGCCACCACTAACCTGACCTTCGACGCGGGCATCCTCTCCTACTCGCGCAGCAAGGGCCTCTTCGCCGGGCTGGAACTCAAAGGCGCCGTCATCAACCCGGACAACAATTTGAACGAGGCGCTTTACGGCATCAAGGCCAAAGACATACTCACCGGCAGCAACAAGGTGCAGATGGCAGACCTTCTGCCCGGCGTCATAACCTTCCCCAACACACTCGCGCGCTACTCTATTAAGTAACGCCAGAGCCGTCGCGATAGAGAAAGGGGACGGGGTGAGGGGCGCGACAGCTCCCTCACCCCTTCCACCTTCCACGTAAATAGCGAGGCCGCCGCGCGCCCACCCACGCTTCGGCGGCCCCGCGGCGCGCCCGGTTCGCCTCCGGCGGGCGCGCCAGCCGTGAGAGGCGCCGCGCACGCGAGGGCATACGCGCGCGCGCCTCGGTCTCAATTCTGCTTCACGTCTCTCGCGGGCGGCTGCGCCGCGCGCAGCGGCAGTAGGCTGCTGTGGCGCGAGTGGAGCATAGTGGAGAGGCTCTGCCGCTTGACGCCGAGCATGCGGGCGGCCCGCGTCACGACCCCGCCGGCGTCCCTCATGGCATTCTCGACGAGCCTCGCCTCGAATCGGTGCACCGCGTCGTCGAGCGAGAACCCCTCCCACCTCGGCGCCCGCGGCTGCGCCCCCAACCCGGAAAGAACCTTTCGCGAGCACGCCAGCAGGCGCACTTTGCTGCCGGGGTGGCGCGAGGCCGCGAGCAGTCTCATAGCGCGCTCGAACGTGGCGCTCAACTCCCGCGGCGTGAGCCGCCCTCCCACCTCCTCTATCAGCGTCAGCGCCGCCTGCCCGGCCCCCTCGCTGTCCCCCGTCAGTTCAGCGACCTCCAACGCCCGCTCAAGAGCACGGCGGGCCTCCTCCTTACTCCCCAAACGCGCCAGCGCCACCCCGTGCGTCGTCAGGGCCTCCACCAGCAGGGGCTTCTCGCCCCCGTTCTCCAGCGCGCGCGCCGACGCCCCGGCGAGCCGCTCCGCCTCCGCCGCGCGCCCCTCGGCCAGAAACAGCCGCGCCCGCGTCTCGTCAAGCTGCGCGAGGCGGACGCTATCGTTGAGGGAGTTAAAGAGCGCCTGCGCGCGGTCGAGGTGCTCGTGCGCCTCGTCGTACTTGCCGATGGTGCCGAACAGAAACCCCAGATTGTTCTCGACGCAGGCCTGAAAGCGGCCGTGGCCCGCCTGCTCGAAGTAGTAGCTGGCGGCGGCGTACTCGACGAAGGCGCGGTCTCTGTAGTCCGCACACCCTTCCGAATCTGCTAAGAGCGCCAGCAGGTTTGCGAAGCTGTTATGGAACCGTCCCCTGACCGCGTCGCTGCCGACCTCCTCGAATAGCGGCGCCGCCTCGACGTAGAGCCTGAGCGCTTCGTTATACCGCTTCGCGCATTTTTCGATAAGCGCGCTGCGGAGCAACGCAACCGCTTTCACTTCGCAGTCGTTGCCGGCGAGGCGGCGTAGAGACTCTTGCAGCGCCGCGCGCGCCTCGTCATACAAGCCCTCCCGCCAGTAGCAGAGGGCGAGCTCGGCCAGCGCCTCGGCGACCTTGTCCGTCTCTAACAGCGCCTCGAATGCCGAGACGCTCTCGCCGATTAAATTCCTGGCCGACGCCTGAGCGCCTTCGACCTGCCCGGCGCTGCCGATGAACCCCGTCAACACGCCCACGCGCAGCAGCACCTCGGCAGCGGTCGAGTCCTTAAGCCCCTCCAACGTCGGCCTCTTGCCGACGCCGGGCCACAGCCCGCCCATGCTTTCTCGCGCCGCCTCGAAGTCGCCGGTCTCGCCTATCCCCCTGGCTAACCGGCACCGCAGCCGCGCCTCCTCGTCGCGACTGAGCCCGGGGTCAGCCAGCCGTCTGATTAACGAGTCAGTAGAAGCCATGAAGGTTTAACGCCTCCTGTCCGAACGGCTAACAGTAGTAGGCCGCGGCGCACTTGGCGCGGCGTGGTGTCGGGTGGGCGTGAGCTTACTCGCTGTCGGGCGTGGTGGCGCCGTTCCAGCCTAGTTCGGCCTGACCGATCTCGTGTTGTTCGTGCTGCCGTGAGCCCTCTGTCACTGGCGGCTGAGTATCAGTGTGTCTCTGGAGGCGTTTTGTGCCGCGCAGGGGTGGCCGGGATAAACAGGGAGGCCGCGCCCCAACATTGCGGGGCGAAGATAAACCCCCGCCGCAAGACAAATCAATAGGTTTATTTATGAAATTTTTAGGGCGTGAGTGGTTTTTATTGGAGTTAGCTGGGGGGTGCAACTTTTAAGGCAGCATTCGGCCGGCCGCGGGCGCCCTCCGCGAGCTATTTCCTTGACGCTCAACGACGAGCGAACATAAAATCGCGCGAGCTTAAACGGGGCGGCCTCTTCGGCACGGGAGCACTCGAAACTTATGCAGCCACGCACGCAGCGCCAGAAAGAGATTCTCGACTACATCATGCGCTTCATCGAGCGCCACGGCTACGAGCCGTCCTACGCTCAGATAGCGCGCCACTTCGGGGTCTCCTCGAAGGCGACCATCGCGAAGCACATCGAGGCGCTAGAGCGCCGCGGCCTCATCTCGCGCCACCGCGAGGACGGCGCCTTCGGCCTCAAGGTGCCGCACGAGGAGGTTGACGTTGACTCGACGTGCGAGGTGCCTCTGCTGGGCCGCATCGCCGCGGGCTCGCCCATAGACACGACCGAGGAGAAGGAGAGCATAACGGTGCCGCGCTTCCTCCTCGGGCGCGTGCGCCCGAACCGCGTCTATGCGCTGCGCGTTACGGGCGACTCGATGATTGACGAGCACATCTGCGACGGCGACATAGCGCTCATAGAGAACAGGACGGAGGCGCGCGACGGCGAGATCGTCGTCGCCTTAGTCGAGGGCGCCCGCGCCACCCTCAAGCGCCTGCACCGCTTCGGCACGGAGGTCGAGCTCAGGCCCGCCAACTCGCGGCACGAGCCGATACGCCTGCACGCCTCGAAGGTGACGGTGCAGGGCATATTCCGCGGGCTGCTGAGGCCGGCGACCTGAGATTCGCCCCGGCGCGAAAAGTAGCGTAAACGAACAGAATCGCTCACGCCCTGTACGGGTTTGTGGGCGATTTTTTCGTGGCGCGTGAGGTTTTACATGAGGTTACCGCTGGCATGGCCCTTGCCGCTTTCGGCGGGAGAGACAAACCCGAGAACGGAAGCCGAAGGAGTCGAAAACACAATGGCCGGAGAGACGAAGAGGGTAGCCATACTCATCGAGAATCACGTAGAGGACAGCGAGTTCCAGATACCTTACGCGGCGCTCGGCGAGGCCGGCGCGGAGGTCAAGGTGCTGGGCTCGCGCGTCAACGAGAAGTACACGGGCAAGCAGATGAAGGTGTCAGTCGAGGCCGACGCCACGACCACCGACGCGCGCGCCGAGGACTTCGACGCCGTCGTAATCCCCGGCGGCATGGCGCCCGACAAGATGCGCACGAACATGAAGACGGTTCGCTTCGTGCAGGACGCCGCCCGCCAGGGCAAGCTCGTCGCGGCCGTCTGTCACGGGCCGCAGGTGCTCATCGAGGGCGACCTGCTGCGGGGCAAGCGCGCTACGGGCTTCCGCGCCATACGCAAGGACATGGAGAACGCCGGCGCGTCTTACGAGAACGCGCCGCTCGTCGAGGACGGGAACATACTTACCTCGCGGCGGCCCGCAGACCTGCCGATATTCACGGCCGCGATACTCAGACGGCTGGGCCTTTCGGTGAAGGGCGAGCCGCTGCCCGACGAGAACGAGCTTTCGGCCGAGTGGTGGCACGTGGCCGAGCGCTGGGGCGGGCAGTCGAAGGACGAGATAGTTGACGGCATCAACACGGCGATACGCGGCGAGCGCTACGCGCTGACTGCCTTCGAGAAGTACGCCGAGAAAGCGACCGACCCAGAGATCAAGTCGCTCTTCGAGGAGATAGCGACGAGCAAGCGCCGCCACGTGCAGATGCTCGAAGGGCGTCTGGCTACGCTCGGCGGCAAGGAGGACATGCAGGCCGCGGGGAGCGGCGCGTGGGCGACGCTCAAGGGCTGGTTGCAGGGGAGCGACGACGTGGCGCTGCTGCGCCGCGCGATGGGCGACTTGCAGACAGGCGTCGTTGACGCCTTCAACCTGACTAACCAGTTCACAGACCCCGTGACGGCCGCGCTCTTCGACGAGATAGAAGTTGACCTCGCACGCCATGAGCAGCGCGTGGCAGACCTCTTCCACGCCCGCGTCGCGGCCGGCGACTCCAAGCCGGCGAAGCCCACGACCGGCGCCGCCGTCTCAGCCTGAAAGGATAGAGGCCAGGGGCTAGAGGCCGGTCAGGAATCATCTCCTGACCGGCCTCTCCTTATGCTGCCTGAAGCTCGCTGGTGCAGTTCGGGCAGCGCGTGGCCTTGAGTGGGATGGCGGAGAGGCAGAAGGGGCAGTTCTTCGTCGTGGGCGCTTCTGACGCGGCCGCCTGAGCGCTCCAGAGCCGGTTGACCTTCTTGACGATGAGGAAGACGACGAAGGCGACGATGAGGAAGGCTATCACGTCGTTGATGAACTGGCCGTAGGCGATGACGGGTATGCCTTTGTCCTTCGCGTCGGCGAGCGACTGCGGCACTCCCTTCGTCGAGTCTAAGAGGATGAACTTGCTCGCGAAGTCTATCCTGCCGGTCAGGAGGCTTATCGGCGGCATCAGCACGCCCTCTACGAGCGAGGTCACTATCCGCGTGAACGCCGCGCCGATGATGACGCCCACGGCCAAATCAATCACGTTGCCGCGCGCGATGAACTCCTTGAATTCCTTCACTATCCCGGAATCTTTAGCCATGCCTCGGCGACCCTCCGTCTCGTCGGACTGTTCACAGCGGCAACGCTTTTATTTCAAATCGGTCAACTCGTCAAGCTGACCGAGCGCCTCTCTCAGACTGATCCGCCCGCGCCCGCAAAACCTCCCACGCCTTGCCGGAAACCCCCGAAAACCCTGAAAAATCGAGCGCCCGCGCGACGGCACGCCCGTTGCCAAACCCCCCGGCGGAAGGCCCGAAGGGCGAGCCCCGCAGAAGACATCTCACTGACGCCTCGGGCCTAGGGCCGACACAGGCACCTCGCAAGAGCGAAGAAAATGAGACCGACATCCCCCCGTAAAATCTTCCGCCTCGCCGCGCCGGCCGCGGCGCTCGCGCTCGCGTTGTGCACGCTGTTCGCGGGCAGCGCGCTCCGGGGTGCGCACGCCGCCGCGAGTAGTAAGGCCGAGAAGCCCGGCAGCAAAGTCGCGGCAGACCTCCTCGAAAAAGTCCAGAAGGGCGCCGGGCGCGTGCGCGTCATCGTGCAGCCCTCGGGCTCGTGGGCGGGCGAACTAGACTCGGAACTGAATGGCAGGGGCGCGAGCGTCAAGGAGAAATTCGACAACTTCGCTTCGCGCGTCGTCGAGATGAGCGCCGAGGACGTGCTCGCCCTCGCGGAGCGCGATGACGTGGAGTACCTCGCGCCCGACCGCGAAGTAAAACTCCTCGGCCACCTGACGCTCACCACCGGCGCCGACGCGGCCGTCGCGGCCTCGGGCGGCGCGACGAAGCTCAACGGCGCGGGCGTCGGCATCGTCGTGATGGACTCGGGCGTTGAGGCCTCGCACATGGCCTTCGCGGACGCCTCGGGCAAGTCGCGCGTCGTTTTCAGTAAAGACTTCACGGGTCAGGGCCGCACCGACGACCCTTACGGCCACGGCACGCACGTCGCCTCGATAGCGGCCGGCGGCGCTCAGGTCTCTGCGGGCGCCTACACGGGCCTCGCGCCCAGCGCGAAGATAATTAACCTGAGGGTGCTCGACTCGAAGGGCCTGGGCACGACCTCGACCGTCCTGCGCGGGCTCGACTGGGTTCTGGCGAACCGCGCTAACGCGACCTACAACATCAAGGTCGTAAACCTCAGCCTCGGCACGCCGGCCGTTGACTCATACCGCCTCGACCCCCTTTGCCAGGCCGCGCGCAGGCTGGTTGACGCCGGCCTCGTCGTCGTCGCCGCCGCCGGCAACGAGGGCAAGGACGGGAGCGGCAACAAGCTCTACGGGCAGATTCACTCGCCCGGCAACGACCCGTCGGTCATCACGGTCGGCGCCGCGAACACCTTCGGCACAGACCCGCGCTCGGACGACGGCGTGACCTCCTTCAGCTCGCGCGGCCCGACGCGCAGCTCCTGGGTCGGCGCAGACGGCGTGCGCCGCTACGACAACCTCGTCAAGCCCGACCTCGTCGCGCCCGGCAACAAGATCATCGCCGCCCAATCGCCCAACAATTACCTCGTGCGCACGAACCCCGAGCTCGACGCGGGCGTCTCGCATAACGCGAACCGCAGGTACATGTACATGAGCGGGACTTCGATGGCGACCCCGGCCGTGGCGGGCGCCGCGGCCCTGCTCAAGCAGGCCAACCCGTCTCTCACCCCCAACCTCGTCAAGATGATTCTGATGTACACGGCGCAGCCGCTCGCCGGCTTCAACACGCTTGAGCAGGGCGCGGGGCAACTGAACGTCGAGGGCGCAGTCCGCCTCGCGCGCCTGATACGCGCGGACGTGGGCTCGGGCCTCCCGGTCGGGGCGCCGCTCCTGTGCGGGACTTGCGCGCCGCCCTCGGCGCAGACCGTCATAGCGGGCCACCATTTCAACTGGGGCCGCGGCGTCGTAATGGGGAGCACGTTCGCGACGGGCGCGAACCTCGTGCTCAAGTACCAGGCAGTCTATGACCTCGGCGTGATTCTCTCCGACGGCGTAATACTCTCGGACGGGGTGATACTCTCCGACGGCGTCATCCTGTCGGACGGCGTGATACTGTCCGACAGCCTGTTCACGAGCGACGGCCTCTCACTCGCCTCCGGCTCGCTCTTCTGCCCGACGGGGAGGCTGCTCTCCGACGGCGTGATTCTCTCCGACGGGGTGATTCTCTCCGACGGCGGGCAGGTCATAAGTGACGGCGTGATTCTTTCCGACGGCGTAATACTCTCCGACATAAGGGCGCAGGCCGCCGACGCGCTCCTGAACGGGGAGAGGACTTCGCACATGCTGCCCGTCGCCGACACGACGAGCGGCGCGAAGAACGGCTGGGCCAGAGAGTAGGCGGGAAAGGAGGGAGCAGCTAAGGAAATGGGTTGACGACAGCGCCGCTGTCGTCAACCCATTTCGCTTTCCCGGCCACTTTGGGCCCTAGCGGAAGCGGCGCGCGATGGCGTCGAGCTGCGCGAGCGCGCGGTCGCGCTTCGGGTGCGTGACGGACGTGATGAGCGCGCGCAGCTCCGCGACCGCCGCCTGGAAGTCTTTGCGGTCTTCGCGCGGCACGTCATAGACGGGCTGCGGCTGCTTTAAGTCCTCCGCAACGGCTTCGAGGAGCTCGGCGACCGAGTCGAAAGCCTCGCGCGCGTGCGGCCCGCGCGGGTAGAGTTTCAGGTACTTCCCCTTCGTCATAAGCTCCGCGGCGAGGTAGCAGGGCAGGTAGCCTTCGCACTCGCCGGGCAGAGGGTTCTCGGCGCCCGACCACGCGGCGAGCTCGCCCGCGGGCAAGTCCTTGTACTTTTGCTGGAGGCTCCAGTAGAGGTCTGAGTTGACGTACCACTGGCCGGCGGGCTCGCTGTAAACGATCTCCTGCTCGCGCTCCTTCGCCCACGTCTGGAAGGGCTCCTTCTGCAAGTCCTCGAAGCCTATGCTGGCGAGCGAGCGCGCGAGCGCGTGCACGCGCGCAAGCTCAATGTCGGCCAGAGCCTCCCTTTGCCTGACCTCTTTCGCGGCGCGCTCGGCGAACCTGACGAGGTCAACGAGCTCGGCGAAGGTGGCGGACGAGTTTGCGAGGCGGTCGGAGGCGAGCTTACGGTAAATCTCTTCTCGGCGCGCGGGGGCGAAGGGGGACGTGAGCGCGCCGAAGACCCAGCCCTTCGTGCCGTCGGGCGCGGAGACGAGATACCAGTAGTCCTCACGCTCGCCCACCTTCTGCTTGCCGTCCGAGCGCTCTAAGACTTTGACGACGACGCCGAGCGGCAGCCTGCCAAGCTCGTCCGTTCCGGTCGTGTCGGGCTCGTTACGCAGGCGCACGTTAGTGGCAGTCGTTATGCGCTCGCCGTCCGCCTGAGCGGCTGAAGCCGGGGCCGGAGAGGGGATGCAAGTGAGTAGCACTAGAACGGCGAGGGCGAGCCGGGGCGCGCGAAAGTTGTGTGGCAAGTTTTTAGACTCCTACGGCATTCACTGTTATTTGCTGAGCGCTTCGAGCCGTTCGGCCAGCTCCGTTCTATTCAGCTTGCGAAGCTCCTCGGCTTCGGCACGCGCGGCGGCGCGGTCACCCCCCTCGACGTACGCGACGCCGAGGTTGTAGCGCGCCTCGGCGTAGTCGGGCTTGAGGCGGACGGCCTCGCGGAAGGCGGCGACGGCCTCGGCGGTCTCGCCGGCCGCGGCGTGCGCGAGGCCGAGGTTGTAGTGCGCGACCGCCTCTTTGGGCAGAAGCTCGATGACCTTCCTGTAGGCCGCTATGGCCTCTTCGGTTCGCCCGGCTGCGGCGTGGACGTTCCCCGTGTTGTAGTGCGCGACGGCGAGTAGCTCCTTCGTCTTCGTCAAACTGATGGCCTTCTGGTAAGAGGCTACGGCCTCGTCGCCGCGGCCCGCGGCCTCGTATGCGACGCCGAGGTTGTAGTGCGCCGCGGCGTTCGAGGGCTTCAGCTCGGCGACGCGACGGAAGGCGGCGACGGCCTGCTCGTACTTGCCGGCCTCGTAGCTCTCTGTGCCTAGCTGGTGCTGCCGCTCGGCCTCGTCCTTGATGTCGCGCGTGGCGCCGCCCGCGATGAGGCGGTTCGATGCGTCGCGGCCCGCGTACCGCGCGAAGTTCGAGCCGGCCTGGAGCTTCTTCTTCGGCGGGCGCTTGTCGCCCTGCGGCTGCGCGGGCTGCGACTTCTGACCGGGCTGCGCCGCGGCCTGCGCGGAGAAGCACGAAAGGCAGGCCGTCAGGGCGACGGCTGCGGCGAAGGCCGCGCTCGCTTTGACTCGGTTCATGGCAGACCCCTTAGAAGTTTAAGAACGTGCAGCCCTCGCGTCACCGCGCTACGACGGCGGCGGGCAGCTCTTTGGTTGTCTCCAGCGGGCGGACGGTGAAGACGGAGGTGCTCTCGGTCTTGCCCTTGACCTTCACGTCGCCGAGCGGCTCGGTCTCGTAGCCTTCGCCGAGCCGCTCGGCCGTCGCGCGGCTCACGAGCAGCGAGACGCCCGCGTCCTTCGTCGTTGATTCGAGGCGCGCGGCCAGGTTCACCGTGTCGCCTATGACCGTGTATTCGAGCCGGCCGGGCGCCCCCACGACGCCGCACGTAGCCTCGCCCGTGTGTATGCCGACGCCGATGGCAATGTGCGGCCGGCCCGTCCCCTCCCACTCGCGGTTGAGCGCCGAGACCTCTTCGAGCATCCTGATGCCGCACAGGACTGCGGCCCGCGCCTCCTCGCGCTCGCCGCGGTTGACGGGCGCGCCGAAGACGATCATCAGGCCGTCGCCTATGAACTTGTTTATGTGGCCGCCGTAGCGGCAGACGACTTCATGCATGCGGCTGAAGTAGTCGTTGAGCCAGGCGAAGACCTCCTTCGACGAACGCGCCGACTCGGTGAGCGTCGTGAAGTTGCGTATGTCTGTGAAGGCGACCGTGACTACGCGCGTCTCGCCGCCGAGCGCGACCTGGTCGCGCTTCCGCCAGAGCTCCTCGGCCACCTCCTGCGAGACGCAGCGCGAAAAGATGTCCATAATCTGCGCGCGCTCCTGCTCCTTCTCCTCGCGAACGGAGCGCTCGTGCGCGTAGCGCAGCGCGAAGCCGAGCGGCGCGAACACGCCGACGCCCAGCCAGCCGCTCGCGAGCGGCAGGACGACCGCGCGCGCGTCGAACGCCCAGGCCGAGACGGCGAGGAGCGCGAACGAGACGGCCGCGACGCCCACGAAGCCGAAGATCGCGCGCAGCAGGAGGACGGGCAGCGCCGCGAGCACGAGGGCGGCGAGCACGAAAGCGATCTGCCAGAGGTATGCGGGGCGCGTGATGTCGCGGCCGAAGAGGATCGTGGCGACGGTGTTGGCGTGAACCTCGACGCCGGGCATGCGCGCGGGGATGACCGGGAGCGACGAATCGAAGAGGCGCGCCAGAGCCGTGGGCTCGTAGAAGGGCGTGTAGAAGAGGTCGGGCGCGTCGTTGTTCGTGGCGCCGATGATGACTATGCGGTCGCGGAAAAGCTCGTCGGGGGGGCGAGCGCCCTCTTTGAAGAGTATGTCGGCGGCCGGGACGCGGCGGAAGGCGCCTGCGCGCCCGCGGTAGTCTATCTGCAAGGTCTGGTCTGTGCGCAGCGGCAGCACGCGCCCGCCGAGCCGGAACGAATGCTCGGTGTCGGGCAGGAGCTGCTCCCCCGTGTAGAGCTGCGCGAGGGCGGCGGGGAAGCTGAACTTCGGCTCGCCGCCGTCGGCCCCCGCGCGCACGAGCATGGCTGAACGCACGGCGTTGTCCCCGTCGTGCGGCAGGTCCGCGAACGCGACGGCCGTCGCGCCCTCGGAGAACATTTCGAGCGGGGTGATGGCGGGCGTGCCGCCCGCTTCGAGCTTCTCGGCGAGGACTAAGTTCTCCGTCTCGTAAATTGCGTCGGCCAGCGCGCGGTCGGCCATCTCGTCTTTATCAACCGGGGCGTCGGCGGCGGTCTCCTCGCCGTCCTCTTTTAACTCGTAGTCGCCGCCCTTCTCGCTCAGGTATATGTCGAGCCCGACGACCTTCGCGCCTCCCTCGCGCGCACGCTCGACGAGCCGCGCGTACCACTCACGCGGCCAGCGCTGCAAGCGCACTTGCGATGCGCGTATGGACTGTTCGTCAACCTCGATGATCGTGATTGGCTCGGCCTGTGCGCGGGCGCGGGCTTCGGGGCGGCGGGCGTCGCGGAGCTGGAAGAGCAGGTCGAGGGCGCGGTTCTCAAGCTGTGTGGTCAGCCCGTAAGGGTATCGCTCGTAGCCGCCGCCCGCCTCGCGCGAGGGGGCCATCGCAGCCGCCAGGCCCGCCCAGACGAGCAGCGTTAGCGCCGCGGCCAGCAGCCAGTAGCGGCGTCGTAGGAGACGGGAGACGAAGGAGGAACGTCGGGCAGACATCCGGGGCGAACAGCTTCGCGGGCTCTCGCGGCTCTTTCAGACGCGGCGAATTGTAAAGCCGCCCCGCCGGCCGGTCAACGCGCTCGCGAAGAGAAACAATGTCGCCGCCGCAGAATCGTCAGAGACACGAGCAAGTTTCACAGATCAGCTTAATGGCGCACGATTCCTCGGGCCTGAAAAGGATTCAGTAAGAGGTCGCTAAGTGCCGCGTGTTGTGCGCAAAACATCATCGGAAGCAAACCATCCGGCAGTTTAATTACAAGAAATGGCTGGTCGAAGATTGAGGCTAAAAGGAAATTGCCGTATAACTGTGCTTCAGTTATACGGCAACAAAAAAAATTGTGGAGCCACCTTGGAGACTCGAACTCCAGACCTGTCGATTACGAATCGACTGCTCTACCAACTGAGCTAAGGTGGCTCACTACGTAAACGAATATACGAACGCGGCGCCGGGCGTGTCAAGCGCCGCCCGGTTGAAGCGAGGAAGAGGAGGGGAGATGCCGAAGGACAGGGCCGAAGTACAGGATCAGTATAAGATTCAGGGCGGTTTCCTGAACGAGTACGAGTTCGAGCAGTCGAAGGGCGAGATGGGCGAGCAGCCAGGCGAGCCCGCGCAGCCCGACGAGGGCCAACAGGTCGAGGGGCTGCACGGCGCGGCCGAGCCGAACGCGCCGCAGAACGTGGCCGAGCGCATACGGCAGGTCGAGGAGGCCGCGCGCGAGACTCTCGAACGTCGCCGCGCGAAGCTGAAGGCCAAGAGCGCGAAGAAGGAAGAGAGGGCTCTGGCGGTGCGCGGAGGTGGCGCGGGCAAGGTCAGCGCGAAGAAGGCTGTGAAGAAGGCCGG
Organism: Pyrinomonadaceae bacterium; assembly: GCA_035627975.1. GTDB lineage: Bacteria > Acidobacteriota > Blastocatellia > Pyrinomonadales > Pyrinomonadaceae > QHXN01. The sequence continues at coordinate 13,798 of DASPKR010000373.1, forward strand.
CAAGAAGGCTGCTAAGAAGCCCGCGAAAAAGGCCGCGAAGCCTGCGGCGAAAAAGGGCGCCGCAAAGAAAGCCGCCGCGAAGAAAGCCGGCGCGAAGAAGAGAGGCGCTGCGAAGTCTGGGGCCGGGCGCAAGCCTTCGGGCGGGGCGAAGAAGGCGGGCGCAGGGAAGGCTGCCGCAAAGAAGGGCGCAGCTAAGAAGGGCTCTAAGAAGGGCGGCGGCGCCGGCTCGAAGGGCGCGGCGGGGAAGGGGCGCGGGGGAAGGAAATAGTCGCGCGCTCCCGAGCCAACAGACCGGATCAACAGGGAGGATAGAAGATGACGGAGAGCACAGGGAGACAGGAAGAGCCGGCGGGCACGGCTCGTGGCGAGGAGGACGAAGGGCTTCAGGCCGAGGAGGAGTCGGCCGCGGCGATGGACGCGGACGTGCCGCAGCCGCCGGGCGCATCAGAAACCACCGAAGGCCAGCCCTCCTGAAACAATCACCGACGCGAGGCCGTAATCAGACCGGGACGGCGGTCGCGAGGCACTCTAAAGCCTTGCGCCTCCCTCCCGGTTTCGCACGTCCCGACGGCCCGCACACGCCGGGATAACACTCATAACGCTCTCCCGCGTCTAAAAGAAGATGAGAAGAACGCTGTCCCGAATCTCGCT
>DASPKR010000374.1:0-7447 GCA_035627975.1 Pyrinomonadaceae bacterium
GCGAGCTTCTCGGCCAGGTCGCCCTGCGGGCGGTTGGCGTAGAGCGTGGAGGTGTGCGAGATGGTGTTGAGCTGCTCGATGATGGCGGCGTTGACGCGCGGGTTTGCGTGGCCGACGCTCACCGTTAGGACGCCGCCGAAGCAGTCGAGGTAGCGGTCGCCGCGGTCGTCCCAGACGTACTGCCCCTCGCCGCGCACGAGCGCGAGCGGCTCCTGGTAGTAGGTGGCGACCGCAGGGAAGAGGAACTCTTTGTGCTTGCGGACGATTTCCGACTGCTGCCTGCCCTGCTCGGCGGTGCTCATCTGCGTTTCTCCGTGATGACTTTAGTGTTGATTTCGGCCGCGGCGCCGTCGTCACGCGGATCTTTGTTTGTAAGCTTTGCCCTCGTTCTTGATCCTCGTGAAGAGGATGTAGAAGCACCAGACTATCGAGAGTAACCCGATGATGACGGCGGGCAGTCCGCCGATTGCGCGCTCGATTGACTTGCCGTAGTAGAAGACGACGGCCGGGACGGCGAGCGCGAGCAGCGCCAGCAGGTACGGCCGCACGACACGGCCGGCCGACAGGTCGCCCCTCTCAAGAACCTCGAAGCCGTAGGTCTCGCGGCCGTAGCTGCGCTTCTCTTCGGTCGGCCGTATGCGGTAGGTCACGAGCGGGAAGACGGGGAAGAAGAGCGCCACGACCCAGCGCGTCGCCTCGAACGTGCCGTCGCCCGCGGGGCGGTAGTCCAGCAGCGTCGTGCCGAAGCCGTTGAAGGTGTAGAAGGACTTCCGCGGAGCGGCGAGCCCCTTCATCCTGTCGGTCAGCTTCCTTATGTCCTCTGTCTTCTGCGCGAGCACGGCCTCGCCGAGAGGCTTGCCGCACTCGCGGCAGGCCGACTCGACGGCGGCACCGGCGTTCTCCGCGCCGCACTGCGGGCAGTTGACGATCACGGTGTTGGTCGTCTCAGTCAGCGCTTTTGACTCCTCGCGGCCTCGAACTGCCGCTCCGCCTGCCGCGTTCGCTCGGAGGCCGGGTGCTCCGCCTTCAACCGCGCGAGCGTCTGCTCGGCCTCGGCGAGCTTGTTCTTCCTCAACTGCATGGTTATAACCCCCAGCAGCGCGAAGTCTGCCTCCTGCCCGTCGGGGAACTCTTTAAGATACCTCTCGAACATCTTGCGGGCCTCGCCGTGCTCCTCCTGCTTCGAGAGGTTCACGCCGAGGGCGATGATGACGCTCGCGCGCGCCTTGGCGTCGGCCTCGACCTCCTTAGTCTTGAGAGCGCGCTTGAAGTAGCTCGTGCTCAAATCGAAGACGCCGTTGCGCCGGTAGAAGTCGCCGACCTGCACGAGCGCCGGGGCGCTCTCCTTGTTCTTCTCCAGCGCCGCCATCCAGTCGGCGACCGGCGTGTAGTCGCCCGGCACGGCCTGCATGACGCGCGTGAGCAGGGCGTCCTTGCCGGGGCCGTAACCGAAGTGGGCGGTGAGGAAGTTGCCCCACGGGTCCGTGAAGATGACGGCGGGGATGCGGTCAACCCTGTAGCGCGCGCGCTCGGAGCCGGTCGAGTCGAAGTTGAGCTGCACGCAGACGAACTTCTGAGCGAGCCCGACGACTTCTGGGCGCGGCCAGAAGCTGCGCTCCATCTCCTTGCACGGCTTGCACCAGTCGGCCTGGAAGTCTATGAGCATCGGCTTGCCCGTCTGCTTCGCAAGCTCGCGCGCCGCCTCGAACTTCCTGTGCCATTCGACGCCCGCGGCACGCACGGGCGCGGCGGCCGCGAGGGTGAGGAATAAGACTGTAAGGAGAATCCGCATCACGTTAGTAGAGGTTCCCTTCGCGCCTGCGGCCGGTGTAGTCAACATAGACGACCTTAAGCTCCGTGTAGAAGTCGAGCGCCGTCGAGCCCTGCTCGCGCTCGCCGATGCCTGTTGACTTGATGCCGCCGAAGGGTACGTGCGCCTCGCCGCCGGTGGTGGGCGAGTTGATGTGCGTCATGCCGGTCTCTATCTCGTCAACGAAGCGGAATATGCGCGCGGCGTCGTTGGTGAAGATGGAGGAGGAGAGGCCGTACTCGCTGTCGTTTGCTACCTGCATGGCCTCGTCGAAGTCTCGGACGCGCAAGACGGAGAGGACGGGGCCGAAAATCTCCTCGCGCGCGATCCTCATGTCGGGCGTGACGCCCGCGAACACGGTCGGCTTGACGAAGTAGCCCTTGCGGAGGCCGGGGCCGTCGGCAGGCTCGCCGCCCGTGACGAGGCTCGCGCCGTCCTCGCGCCCTACGTCCATGTAGTGCAGCACGGACTTGAACTGCCCGCCGTCCACGATGGGCCCCATCTCGGTTTCGGGGCTCATGCCGTCGCCGACCCGTATGGCCTCGGCGCGCGCGACGATGCGCTCGATGAAGTTGTCGGCGACGCGGTCAACGACGATGGCGCGGCTCGTCGCCGTGCAGCGCTGGCCCGTCGAGCCGAAGGCGCCCTGCGCCGTTGACTCGACCGCGAGGTTCAAGTCGGCGTCTTCGAGTACGATGACGGGATTCTTGCCGCCCATCTCGCACTGAACCTTGACGCCCCGTCGCGCGGCCTGCTCGTAGAGCTTCAGCCCCACGCCGTTCGAGCCCGTGAAGGAAATGGCGCGCACGGCGCGGTGGTTCACTATCTCGTCGCCCGCGTCTGAGCCGGAGCCGAGGACGAGGTTGAGGGCGCCGGGCGGGAGGCCCGCCTCTGAGAAAATCTCGACGAGGCGGACGGCCGTCGCGGGCGTGACGGTCGCGGGCTTGAAGACGACCGTGTTGCCGGCGACGAGCGCGGGCGCGATCTTCCAGACGGGGATGGCGACGGGGAAGTTCCAGGGCGTTATGCAGGCGACGACGCCGTGCGGCTGCTTGACGGTGTAGGCGAAGTTCGCGGGCAGCTCCGAGGGGATCGTCTCGCCGTTCATGCGGCGCGCTTCGCCGGCGACGAACTCTGCGACGTTTACGGCGCGCTGAATCTCCCCGCGCGACTCAGCCAGCGTCTTGCCCTCCTCGCGCGTGAGTATGCGGGCGAGGTTCTCCTTGTCGTCTTCGAGAAGACGGGCGGCGCGTGCGACAATGCGCCCGCGCGCGGGGGCGGGGGTCGAGCGCCACGAGCGGAATGCTTCCGAGGCCGCCTCGACCGCCCGCGCCGCCTCCTCGCGCGTCGAGAGGCGGACTGTGCCGAGCACGTCGTCCGTGTTGGCGGGGTTGACGTTATCCACCCGGTTCCCCGAGACTGACTCGACCCACTTGCCGTTGACGAAGTTGCGGTAGGTTTCCATAACGTGCGGCTCCGGCGGGCCGCCGCCGGGAAAAGTTCGGAGTAAACGATTAAGCTGTTTTGGGCTGCGGCCCTTCGGGGCGCGTTCGGCGGACTTCGAAAGCGCAGAAAATATAGCACACAGGCCCGGCGCCGGTTGACAAAAATTTGAGACGGCGGTTCTGAAAAGGGATGGCCCCGAATAACCTGCGCGAGCTGCTCGAAGCGAGGGCGGCCGCCGCGCCCGACAAAGTCTTCATCTTATCCGAGAGCGACGGGCGTGCGCTCACCTACCAGGGCTTCGACCGTCTGGTTGACCTCACCGCGCGCATGCTCGCCTCCCGAGGCGTCGGCAAGGGCGACGTGGTCAGCCTCCTGATGCCGAACAGCATCGAGTACGTCGTCGCCTACTTCGCATGCTTCAAGCTAGGGGCGATAGCCGGGCCGGTCAACTCACTCCTGAAGCCCGAGGAGATCACCTACGTCGTTGGCGACTCGGAAGCCAGAGCCATCATGTACGGCTCGCAGTTCGAGCCAGCCGTCCGGCGGGTGCGCGGGAAGATCGGGAGCCTCAAGACTGCCTTCAAGTTCGACGCGGCCGGGCGCAAGAATTTTCCCGGCCACGCCGGCCCGCTGCCCGAAGCTGACCTCGGGCGCGAGGACGAGGCCATTATCATCTACACTTCGGGGACTACGGGGAAGCCGAAGGGATGCCTGCTCACGCACGCGAACCTCATCGCTAACGCGCGGCAGATTTCCGAGTGGCTAGGGTTCACCGGGGAAGATCGGCTGCTCTCCGTCATGCCGCTCTTCCACATGAACGCGGTGTCGGTGACGACGATGAGCGCGCTCTACGCGGGCGGCTCGACGGTCGTGAGCCCGCGCTTCTCGGCCTCGCGCTTCTGGCAGATAGTCTCCGACTACGGCGTCACCTCTTTCGGCTCCGTCGCGACGATGCTCTCGATGTTGCTCAAAACCTACCCCGAGGGCGTGCCTGAAGGTTTAGACACGAGCCGGCTGCGCTTCGCCATGTGCGGCTCCGCGCCCGTCCCGGCCGAGGTGCTCCGAAGGTTCGAGGAGACCTTCAAGTGCCTCGTCGTCGAAGGGTACGGCCTTTCGGAGTCAACGTGCCGCTCGACCTTCAACCCGCCCGACGAGCGCAGGCGGCCAGGCTCGTGCGGGCTGCCCATCGGCAACGAGATGAAGGTCTTCGACGACGACGACAGGGAACTCCCGGACGGCGAGCCGGGCGAGATAGTGCTCCGCGGCGAGAACGTCTTCAAGGGCTACTTCCGCAACGAGGAGGCTACGCGCCGGGCCTTCCGCTCCGGCTGGTTCCACACGGGCGACGTGGGCTACCGCGACCGGGACGGCTTCTTCTACATCATAGACCGCAAATCGGATATGATTATCCGCGGCGGCGAGAACATTTACCCGCGCGAGATAGACGAGCTCCTCTACAAACACCCGGCCGTAGCGGAGGCCGCGACCTTCGGCTTCCCCGACGAGCTTTACGGCGAGGACGTGGCGGCCTGCGTCGTCCTCAAGGACGGCCGCGAGGCCACGGCCGAAGAGATAGCCGCTTACTGCCGCGAGCACCTCGCCGACTACAAATGCCCGAAGGTCGTGCGCGTCGTCGCCTCTCTGCCGAAGGGGCCGACCGGCAAGGTTCTCAAGCGCGAGCTGGCGCGGGAGTTCAAGAGCATTAGTCAGTAGGCTCCGCATGGCTGGCGCCGGCGCTGACACCCGAACGACTCGCTACAGTAGGTTTTTTCTACTCTCTACTGGCTACTTCTCAGGTGATTGATGGCAAAGCTCAAGGACAAGGTGGGCCACGCGCTCGACGAGGCGCGCATGCTCGTCATCGGCGCTCAGATACTGCTGGGCCTACAGTTCCGCTCCTTCTTCGAGAAGGGCTTCGAGCAGCTTCCCGTTATATCCAGGATAGTCAAGCTCTCGTCACTCGCGCTGATGCTCTTGACGATAGGGCTGCTGATAGCGCCCTCGGCCTACCACCGGCTGGTCGAGGGCGGCGAGGACACGCACGAGATTCACCGCTACACGTCGAAGATAATGACGGTCGCGCTCATGCCGTTCGCGCTTGCGCTGGGGCTAGACCTCTACGTTGCTAGCGAGGAGATTCTTGGCTGGAAGGCTGGCGCGGCCGCGGGGCTTCTGGGGCTTGTGCTGGCTTTGTCGTTCTGGTACTTGCTCGAGCTTTACTCGCGGCGCGAGAGAGCGCACGAAATCGCGGAGGCGAGGAAGGAGTCGGAGGAGATGGAGTCGAAGCAGGAGGGCGAAGGCGGCGGTAAGGGCGGAAAGACGGGGCTCAACTCGAAGATAAAGCATGTGCTCACCGAGGCGCGTGTCGTGCTGCCGGGCGCGCAGGCGCTCCTGGGCTTCCAGTTCCTGGCCATTCTCACGGAGAGCTTCGACCGCCTGCCCAACGCCTCGAAGTACGTCCACCTCGCGGGCCTCGGCCTCATCGCGCTCACAATCGTGCTCCTGATGACGCCTGCCGCCTATCACCGCATGGTCGAGCAGGGCGAAGAGACCGAGCACTTCCACCGCTTCGCGTCGAAGATGATTGTCGCAGCGCTCGTCCCGCTCGCGCTCGGCATCGCGGGCGAGGTCTATGTCGTCGTGCAGAAGGTGACCGACTCGCAGTTGGTCTCCGTCGTCTCAGGGCTCGTCACGCTCGCGCTATTCTGGGAGCTCTGGTTCGGCCTCACCCTCTACCGCCGCACGCAGCGGAAATTCGCGGACTGACTCGGAGACTCCGGATGAAACTTCGTCGCACTCATCTCTTCGCGACTCTGCTCCTCGCCGCCTTCGCCGCGTTGACGCCGAATGCCAACGCGGGACGCCAGGGCGCAGCCGCCGCCCGTCGCGAGCGTGTCGCGCGCACGGCCGAAGCCCTTCGCGAACAGCTCGTCGCGCAGCGCCGCGACTTCCACATGAACCCGGAGCTTTCCAACCGCGAGGAGCGCACCTCGCGCGTCGTCGCCGAGCGCCTCCGCGCGCTCGGGCTGACGGACATTAAGACCGGGGTGGCGAAGCACGGCGTCACGGCCCTCCTCGTCGGCGGGAAGCCCGGGCCCGTCGTCGCCGTGCGCGCCGACATGGACGCTCTGCCGATTCAGGAGACGCTCGACGTGCCGTACAAGTCGCGCAACCCGGGGATAAAGCACGCGTGCGGCCACGACGCGCACACGACCGTCGAGCTGGGCGTCGCCGAAGTCCTCTCGAAGATGCGCGAAGAGGTTCGAGGCACCGTCAAGTTGATCTTCCAGCCGGCTGAGGAGGGTGCGCCTGCGGGCGAGGAGGGCGGCGCGGCCCTTATGATAAAAGAGGGCGTGCTCGAAAACCCTCGGCCATCGGCCATCTTCGGCCTGCACACCGAGCCGAACGTGCAAGCGGGCCAAGTTGGCTACCACTCGGGGCCTGCGATGGCCTCGTCCGACACTTTCAACATAGTCATACGCGGGAAGTCCGCTCACGGCGCGCAGCCGCAGAACGGCGTTGATGCCGTGCTCGTCGCCTCCGAGTGCGTGCTCGCGCTGCAGACGATTCGCAGCCGGCGCACAGACCCTCTGGAGCCCCTCGTCATCACGGTCGGCACGATCCAGGGCGGCGCGCGCCACAACGTCATAGCCGCCGAGGTGAAGATGACGGGGACGATGCGCACGCTCAACGAGCGTGTGCGCGAGCGCTCCATCGCCTTGATGAAAGAGACGCTCCAGAGCATCACGGCCGCCTACGGTGCCACCTTCGAGTTGAACTTCGAGGACAGCAACCCCGTCACCTACAACGAGCCTTCGCTCGTCGAACGGACGCTGCCGACGATGCGCGCCGTCCTGGGCGGCGAGAACGTGCTCGCCATCAAGCCCTTCATGCCAGCCGAGGACTTCTCGCGCTACCAGAAGATCATCCCCGGCTTCTACTACTTCCTCGGCGTCGGCAACCGCGCGCGCGGCATAACCGCCGGCTGGCACACGCCCGAGTTCGACATAGACGAAGAGAGCCTCGTCGTCGGCGTCAAAGTCATGTCGAACGTCCTGCTCGACTACCTCGACAGGAACGCCGGGAAGCAGTAGCCCGCAACTCGATGTTCTTTACCGATTCGTACCAGGCTCTCAGGCGCGGCGAGAAGCGGCGCGCGCTGCGGCTGGTCATGCTATCAGTCATGACGCT
>DASPKR010000375.1:0-17334 GCA_035627975.1 Pyrinomonadaceae bacterium
GCCGCCTCTACCTCCGCGACCAGGACACCATCTACGCCTTCGACGTGCGGCAGAAGAAGTAAGACGGCAACGAGATAGAAAAGAGAAGAGGGTTGACGACAGAACGACCGTCGTCAACCCTCTTTCTTTAGTTGGTGAGCGTTTCAGCCCTTGGTCAGCTCGTCGGCCACGGCGTCGGCGCCGTAAACCTTCCGCAACACTTCGAGCATGCCGCGCGAGTCAACGGAGATGGCGCGGTTGACGGACTCGTCGTAGTGGAAGTTGCCGACGAGCGACTGTATGTTGCCGTCGAAGATGAGCCCGACCAGTTCGAGATCGCGCGTGAAGGTGGGCGAGCCGGAGTTGCCGCCGACGATGTCGTTAGTGGTGACGAAGTTGAAGGGCGTCTTTAAGTCGAGCGCCGACTTCTTCTCGACCCAGCGCGGCACGAGGTTGTACGGGAACTTGAAGTTGTTCCGCGCCGCCCGCTCGTAGAGGCCGGCGAAGTCCGTAAAGGCGGGGATGCGCTTGCCGTTCTCTGTGTAGCCTTTGACGGCCCCGTAGGAGAGGCGCGGCGTGAAGGTCGCGTCCGGGTAGAGGCCAGTCCCCTCCTTCTCGAAAAGCGCCCGCGCGATCTTCGCGTAAGCCGCGCGCTCGACGCCCAAGACCTCCGTCTCGTAGCGCTTGCGCACCGCCCGCGCCTCGGCGTCAATCGAGCGCGCGAGCGCGATCAGCGGGTCTGTTGACTCGGCTATCGCCTTCGCGCCGCCCGCGGCCAAACCTTTGCGCGCCTCGACGTCCCTGAGCTTCGTCCCCGAAATCAGCTCGGCCGCGCGCGCCTCGGGCGTCTTGCCCTGTAGGACTTTGCGCACGAGCGCGTGGTCGCGGCCGTAGATTTCCGGCAGGAGCGCGAGCGAGGCGGCGAGCTTCACGCGCTCGAAGTCCTCGTAGATGGGCGAGGGCGAGTAGAGCGCGGCCTCGAGCGCGGGCCGGCGCGCGTCCGTGTACTCAGGCAGGCGCTCTGAGTCAGGCTTCGAGGACTCCTCGGCCAGGCGGACGAGCGTGCGGGCGTGGTTGAAGAGGACGGAGTTGAAGGCCGTCTGCGCGTAGTCCGCAAGGGAGAAGCCGCCGAGCACGCGGCGGTCGCGCTCGTAGGCGGCGAGGTCGCGCCGCGCCTTCGCGATAACGTCCCAGGCGTCGCCGTATTCGCGCTTGCGGCGCGGGTCGGAGTTGACGAAGTCGCGCAGCGCGCGCTCGTCGCGCAGTTTGCGGTCAATCAGCGCCTTGTCGCGCAAACCTTCGAGCTGGCCCTTATAGACCTTGATGAAGTTCTCGGCGTAGTTCAGCTCGTTCTGGGCGCGGCGCGTCTGCTCCTCGCCGCCCGCCATGTACTTCTTGAGCGAGTCGCGGCGGCTTTCCAGAACGCGCAGCAGGAGCGGTATGCCGGGCTCGCGCAGGAAGTCGAGGTGCGCGACCGTGTTGAGGCGCTGCGTCGTGCCGGGGCTGCCGGAGACGAACACGAGGTCGCCCTCCTTCGCGCCCGACTTCGACCACCTGAAGTAGCTCTCGGGCCTGAGCGGCTTGCCGTCCTCGTAAACGCGCACGAGCGCCATGTCGAGGTTGTAGCGCGGGAAGTTGAAGTTGTCGGGGTCGCCGCCGAAGAATGCGGTCTGGAACTCGGGCGCGAAGACGAGGCGCACGTCCGTGTACTTCTTGTAGAGGTAAAGGTTGTAGAGCCCGCCTTGGTAGAGCGTGACCACGTCGGCGCGAAGGCCCGTGCGCGAGGCGGCCTCGGCCTCGATTTTGCCTACCTCGGCGAGCCGGGCCTCGGCGGCCTGCGCGGGCGTCATGCCGTCTTTCGCGGCGCCGTTGACGCGGGCCGTCACGTCCTCGATGGAGACGAGCATGTTCAGCTCGTAGGCCGGGATCTTCAGCTCCTCGGCGCGCGTGCGCGCGACGAAGCCCTCCTTGGCGAGGTCTTTCTCGGGCGTGCTGAGCGCCGTGACCACTTCCTCGATGATGTGGTAGTTCGTGAGCACAAGGCCCTCGGGCGAGACGAAGGAGCCCGTCCCGTTCGGGAAGCGCACGGTCGCGCTCTGCACTCGGCGAACCCATTCGTCGGTGACGTCGAAGCCGTAGCGGCGCTTTATCTCGGCGCGGGGCAGGTTATTGAAAGTCCACATGCCCTCGTCGGCGAGGGCGGGCGCCGCCGCCGGGCCTGTCAGGAGCACTAGCGCCGCCAGCGCCGCGCCCCACAGTCTTCTCAGCTTCATCGCTTATTCCTCTGTCGTCCGGGATTCACGGGAGCTGTTTAGATTACAACGCCGCGCGCCGGGATGCACGGCCGGACGCCAGCGCCCCCGCCGCAGAAGAGATTTCCACGGCGGGGGCGCGAGCGTCTGTCCGAAGGGCCTGCTGCCCGGCTCTACAGCGACGGGCCGAAGGCCTCGACCTCGATGACCTTCGTGTAGGGCGAGCGAGACCGCGTGAAGACCACGCGTATCTTGTTCGTCCTCACTTCGGGGAAGCTGAGGCCGCTCAGGACGAAGGCGTTGTCGGTCACGCTGCCGAGCGTCACCCACTGCGTGCCGACGCGGTAGAGAACCGTGTAGTCGAGCACGCCGTTGACGCCGGCCGTCATCCCCGGAGTAGGCTCGAGCTGGCTCTTCGGGTCGTCCTGTAGGCTCGTGACGCGAACCTGCGTCAGCGGCTTCAGCCCGTTGAAGGTTATCTCGATGAAGTCGGGGTACGTGTTGGCGGTGGCGTCCTTCCAGCCGCCGCCCTTGCTCCAGAGCAGCCCGCGCAGGTCGCCGTTTATGACGCCGGCCGGCGAGTAGTTGCCGGGCTTGTATGTGGACGAGGCCAAGACCTTCGAGCCCTCGGAGGCGAGCGCGTAGTTGACGAACGGCGGCTTGACGACGACCGTGACCGTGGCCGTGTCGCCGCCCACCTCGCAACCCTCGGGCGCGCAGGCCGTATAGGTGAACGTGTCCGTGCCGCTGAAGTCGGCGGCGGGCGTGTAGGTCAGTGTGCCGTCGCCGTTGTTCGTGACGGTGCCGTGCGAGGCCGCCCCGACCGCGCCGACCGCGAGCGTGTCGCCGTCCGGGTCCGTGTCGTTGGCGAGCACGTCGAAGCGCAGAGAGGTCTTCGCGGCCATCGTCAGGTCGTCGTCCACGGCGTCGGGCGGCAGGGCGTCGAGGACGGCGGTGAACGCGTCAATGCGGCCCCAGCCGTAAACGTTGTTCGGGACGGTCGAGCTGGTGTCGCCGCCGCACCCCTCCGTCGTCGTCTTGCGCGCGGCCGTCGCCTCGATGATGTCCTCGACGCGATCCACCTCGCCGGCGAGCTTCGGGTTGGCCGAGATGACGAGGGCGACGAGGCCGGCCACGTGCGGCCCGGCCATGCTCGTCCCGCTCAGGGAGCCGTAGCCGCCGTTGCGCAGCGCCGAGCGCACGCTAGAGCCGGGCGCCGAGATGTTCGGCTTGACGAGGCCGAGCGGCGCGGTAGGGTCGCCGAGGACGGTGCCGCGGCTGCTGAAGCTGGATATCACGTCGGTGCCGTGGGTGGTCGAGCCCACGGTGAAGGCCTCGGGGTAGCGCGCCAGCGGGAACTGCAAGGTGTTGCACTCGGGGCCGTCGTTGCCGGCGGAGACGACGTAGATGATGCCGGCGGCGCGGCTGGCGCGCAGCGGGTCTTGCAGCAGCGGCTGGGCGCAGCCCTCGACGCAGCCCCACGAGTTGTTAATCACGTGCGGGGCCTTCGACGGGTCGGGGTTGGCGTTGTTGATGTCGGTAGGGGCGATGAACCACTCCATGCACTCCAGGTAGGTAGGCACGACGCCCACGCCGTTGTTCATGTTCCGGCAGGCCACCCACTTCGCCTCGGGCGCCATGCCGACGCGGTTGTTCCCGCCGTCGTCGCCCACCATCGTGCCGACGGTGTGCGTGCCGTGGCCGCCGCCCAGGAGCACGTCGTCGTCGCATGGGGCGGTCGTCGAGCCGGCGCAGCCTGTGTTCGGGTTCTTGATGGCGTCGTGCCAGTTGTAGCTGTGGTTGGCCGCCGCGCCGTCCCAGCCGCGGTACTTGCCCTTGAGGGCGGAGTGCTCCCAGAAGACGCCCGTGTCGGCGCCCGCCACCACGACGCCACGCCCCTCGATCCCCATTGCCCAGACCTCGTTGGCGCGCACGCGCAGAAGGCCCGGCTCGGGGCTGGGGTCGGCGAAGGCGGAGTCAGCGACGACGGCCCCGCCTTCCGCCTCGGTCGAGGAGGCGGCCTCTTCCTGCGGCGGGAGCTGGAGCGCGCCAGTTCCGCTCGGATAGACGGCCGCGACTTCGGGGAGAGAGGCGACGGCCTGTATCGCAGCGAGGTCGCCCTTGACGTATATGGCGTTCGTGACCCAGAAGCTCTTGTGCTCGACGCCGAGCGCGGAGAGCGCCTGGAGCACACCGGGCTGCGACTCGCGCGCGGCCGCCGTCAGGCTCTCATAGACGTAGCTCCCCTTCTCCTCCTTCGTGCGCAGCGCCGAGGCGCCGCTCAGGTCAGCCTGCCGTCCCATGTAGGCGAAGAACTCGACCTGGCCGCCGAGCGCGGCCTTCTCGAGGACGAGCGGGTCAACCTTCGCGCGCCAGTCCGCCACCGCCGGCGAGGCCGAGCCTCGCGAGGAGACCAGCGCGGCCAGCGCTGTGACGGAAAGAATCAACAAAAGGACGAAAGCGTGTCTGGGCGATTTCCTCAGGCTCATAGAGTATCCCTCCTGCGTCGTTTACGGCGGCGCGGCCGCGAGTTTCCCTAGCGATAGTCGGGCTTTATCGTCGTGCGCGGGAATTTAGCGGCGGGTGGTTGAGAAATACTTGAGCGCCGATGGGCGGCGGGCAAACGCCTGTTATTTCAGGCTTTAGCGGGGAGTGGGCCGAGGCGTCAGAATCTCTGGACGACTATGAAGTAGAGGTAGTCCACGTAGATGCCCTTCGAGGGCGCCTCGACCAGCTCGCGCACGCCGTAGCGCCCCTTGCCCCACTTCAGGATCAGGTAGGGCATGAGCGCTAAGCCGGCCCCGAACGGGTCCAGCTCGGACGCGCCCTCGTGGCCCGAGCTGTGCTCGATGAGGCAGAGGCCGCCCGGCCGCACGCAGCTCATCCAGGCGTTCAGGCACTTCTCGGGGTCGTAGGAGTGGTCGAGAGAGTTGCTGTAGATGAAGTCGGCGGAGTCAATCCACTCGGGCTTCGTCTCGTGGAAGTCCCAGCGGATGGTGTGCGGGAACTGCTCGGCGGTGTCGGAGATTTCCGTGCCGATCACTTCGCAGCCCAGGTACTTGCGGAACCACTCCTGCTCCTTGCCGCGGCGCGTCCCGTGGCAGATGCCGAAGCGCGGCTGGCCGATGACGCGAAGGATGTAGTCGGACAGGAAGGATATGTTCTCCTCGCGCGCCCAGACGTACTCGAGCTTTATGCGGTTGCCCTCGGTCTGCGCGCGGCGGTAGCGCTCGTAGTCGAACGAGCCGTCCTCCTTCAGGTACTGGTGCAGCACGAAGCCGCTCGTCTCGTGCTTGCCGGGGAACTTCTGCTGAACCAGCCGCTCGGACTCCTCGCGCGAGGCGTCAATCCTCCTGACCTCAAGCCCGAGCCTGCGGAACAGCCCCTTCGCTGCGCGTCTAAACACACATGCCTCCCGCCCGTGGTCTCACGCGAACTCGTGACGCATTCTAACCCAATTCGACGGCGCTGGGGCCGCGCGCCAGACGCAAGAAAGCCCGGCGTGGCGTTTGAGCGTGATCGGGGTGACTCACAGGTTGCGCGCTGTTCGGACGGCAACGATTAAGGAGTGAGTTGACCTGTGATTGATCTCAAACGGCGCCGGGCTTTCCAATGGCCCACTGCGCCCGCAAAGTAGCACGGCCGAGGCGGCGGCGTCATCGGCGCAGGGTTGGCGCGCCGCGTCAAACTTTAGTTTGACCTTAAGGAAGGTGCACGAGGCCGCGCTGCAAGGCGGTCGTGGCCGCCTGCGTGCGGTCCGCGACGCCGAGCTTGCTCAGGATGCTGTTGATGTGGCTCTTGACCGTGGCCTCGCTTATCCGCAGGCTCGCCCCTATCTCCTTGTTGCTCTGCCCGGCGACTATGAGTTCGAGCACCTCCAGTTCCCTCCCCGTCAGGTCAGAGCCGCCCATGCGCTCGGCGAGCCTCTCGGCCACGACGCCCGGAATCCTTCGGCCGCCCGCGTTGACGGCGCGTATGGCGTCCTCGAGCTCCTCGAAGAACATGTCTTTGAGAAGATAGCCTTGCGCGCCGGCCTGCAAGGAGCGGTAGATGTCCTCGTCGCCGTCGTATGTGGTGAGCACGATGACGTGGGCCGACGGGAACTCGCGCCTTATGGCCTTGATGGCCTCGACGCCGCCCATGACGGGCATGCGCAAGTCCATGAGCACCACGTCGGGGCGGTGCTTGCGGTATAGCTCGACGGCCTGCTGGCCGTTCGTCCCCTCGGCCACGACCTCCATGTCAGGCACGGTGTTGATGAGCGAGACGAACCCCTGCCTGACGACCGCCTGGTCGTCTATGACGACGATGCTGATTTTCTTCCCGCCGCTCAAAGGCGCCCTCCCCTCTCAACTTCCTATCGGCACGCTGACCGAGACTTCCGTGCCTCGGCCCGGCTCGCTCTCGATTTTCAACTCTCCGCCCATCTGCTCTGCGCGCTCGCGCATGCCGAGGAGGCCGAAGTGGCCGTTGCCGGCGGCGGCCGCGGGGTCGAAGCCTCGGCCGTCGTCGGAGACGCTCAGGCGCACGCTCCCCGCGTCGAAGTCTAGACGCACGCTTATCAGCTTCGCGCCCGCGTGGCGAACGGCGTTGTTGACGGCCTCCTGGCCGATGCGAAGCAGGTTGTTCTCGACCTGCGGCGTGAGCGGCCGGAACGTGCCGCCCACGGCGAACTGCGTCTGCGCTCCGCCCTCGGCCGCCAGGCGCCGCGTCATCTCGGAGAGCGCGGCCGGCAGGTCGCGGTCGTCCAGGGACTGCGAGCGCAAGTCCCAGACGTAGCGCCGCGCCTCGGCGATGCTGCTCCTGACGAGCGAGCGGGCGCGGTCGAGGTGCGACTTAGCCTTCTCGGGCGAGACGGCAAGCATCCTCGCGACCAGCTCCAGCTGAACGGAGGCGCCGAGAATCTCCTGCGCGAGGTTGTCGTGAATCTCGCGCGCGATGCGGTTGCGCTCTTGCAGCACGGCCGCGAACCGCGCCTTCATCTGCCGCACGCGCAGGAAATAAATCTGCCCGACGACGAGCGCCAGCGCCAGGGCGCACAGCGCGTAGAACCAGAGCGTGCGGTAGAAGTGCGGCCTGAGCGTGAAAGCGAACGAGGCGGGCGCGCTGCTCCAGACGCCGTCGTTGTTGCAGGCCACGACCTCGAACCTGTAATCGCCCGGCCTCAGGTTCGTGTAATAGGCCACGCGGCGCGCGCCGCCGTCAACCCAGTCGGGGTCGAAGCCGACGAGGCGATACCTGTACCTGACCTTCTCGGGCGCGACGAAGCTGAGGCCCGCGTAGTGGAAATCGAACCGCGTCTTGCCCGGCGCGAGCTCGACCCGGCCCGCGGGCCTCACAAGCTCGCCGTCAACGCGAACCTCTTCGACAACGGCCGGGGGAGGCTGCATGTTCGGCCTGAGCCTTTTGGGGTCAACCGAGGCGACGCCCCTGATGGTCGAGAACCACAAACGCCCGTCGCGGCCGCGCCAGCCCGAGGGGTGGCCGCCGCCGCTGCACTCGCGCGTCTCCATGCCGTCGGCCGTGCCGTACACGACCGGGGCGAGCGCCCGAGCGCGCCCGTCGGCGAACTCCTCAAGCTCTCGCTTCGACAAACGAAACACGCCCTTGTTGCAGCTCATCCAGAGGTTTCCCGAGCCGTCTTCGAGTATGCGGTAGATGGTGTCGTTCGGCAGCCCCTCCCTCGTCGTGAACGGTGTAAACTTTCCGTCGCGCAGGAGGTTTAAGCCGCCCCCGTTCGTGCCTATCCAGAGCCGGCCCTCCGCGTCGCCGTGCAAAGAGATGACGACGTTGTCGGAGAGGCCGTCGGCAGTCGTGTAGCTCTTGAACTGCCCCGCGCTGAAGCGCGACAGGCCGCCGAGCGTGCCTATCCAGACGGCGCCCTCCCGGTCTTCGTAGATGGTGCCGACGAAGTCGTTCGGCAGGCCGTCCGCCGCCGTGTAGATTTTGAATCGCCCGCCCTTCATGTAGGTCAGGCCGCCGCGCGTGCCGACCCAGAGGCCGCCCGAGCGGTCGGCGTGGATGGAGCGCACGAAGTCGTTGGCGAGCCCGTCGGCCGACGTGAAAGTGTCGAAGCGGCCGTCGCGCAGGCGCGAGAGGCCGTCGGGCGTGCCGACCCAGAGGTTCCCGTCGGCGTCGTCGAAGAGGGCGAGGATGATGTTGCTCGGCAGCCCGTCCTTCGTCGTGTAGTTCGTAATCTTCCCTTCGCGCAGGAGGCTCAGGCCGCCGCCGTATGTCCCGACCCAGACTTGCCCGCGGCGGTCTTCGTAGATGGCCTTGACGAGGTCGCTCGCCAGCCCCTCGCGCGTCGTGTAGGTCGTGAACTTCTTTGGCTTGAGCTGGTGCAGGCCGCCGGACTCCGTGCCGGCCCACAGGCTCCCCTCCGCGTCCTCGTGGACGGAGAGCACGATGCCGTTCGAGACCGCCTCGCCCGAAGGCAGCGGCTCGCAGCGGCCTTCGAGGAAGCGGCACAGCCCCGCGGCCGTGCCGACCCACAGCTCGCCCCCCCGGCCCGCCGCGAGCGAGAGCACGCGGTTGTCGGGCAGCCCCTCGGCCGCCGTGTAGCGCGCGAAGCGGCCGCCCTCATGCGCGAGCAGCCCGTCGGGCGTGCCGAGCCAGAGGCGCCCCGCGCCGTCGCGGCGCATCACGTCCACGCCGCCGGAGGTGAAGCCTTCAGGCGCCTCGATGTGGGCGAAACCTGTCCCGTCGAAGCGGCTCAGGCCCGAACGAGTGCCGACCCAGAGCGCGCCGTCCGACGCCTCGGCGAGCGAGAGGACGCTTGCGCCCGCCAGCCCCTCGCGCGAAGTGAAAACCGTGAAGGCGCCCTCCTTAAAACGCCCGAGCCCCGAAGACGTGGCAATCCAGACGGCGCCCTCGCGGTCTTCGTAGGTCATCGCGACGTCGTCGCCGGGCAGGCCCTCGCGCGCGGTGAAGGCCGTCCACTCGCCGTTGAAGAGTCGGACGAGGCCGGCGGAGGTGCTGACCCAGAGGGCGTTCTTAGCGGTCGCGTTGAGGTGGCGTATGTCGTTGCTCGGAAGCTGCGGCGTGCTCTGCTTGTCGAACACGTCGAAGCCCGCGCCGTCGAAGCGCGCGAGCCCCTCCTCGGTCGCGGCCCAGATGTAGCCGTCGGCGGACTGCACGACCGAATGCACGGTGTTCTGCGGCAGGCCGTTCTCCGTCTGCCAGACCTGGTGGCCCAACTGCGAGAGGTCTGCGCGCTCCTGGGCCGCGAGGAACGGCGCGGCGAGGAGGGGCAGTAGCAGCAGCGCTTTGAGTTTATGATCGCCGGGGCGGATTGACAGGCGCATCGGTCGAGACAGCCGCGAAAACTCCCGAGTGACTGCCGCGAATTATAGCGGAAGAGTTCGGGGGCGGCTAAGCGCGCGGCGCCCGTGAAGTTTTCGCGCGGAGCGTTTATGATGTCGGCGTCGGAGGGTTTTTGGATGAAGACCTCGTTGGTGACGAAAGCGGCGCTGGCTTCAGTGCTCCTCATCGGCTTGGCGCTATCGGCGCTGGCCTCGCCCGCCTACCGCGCCCGCTGGCGCGCCGCCACGGAGCAGGAGCTGAGGCGCGTCATCCCCGCGCGGGCGCCCGTCGTCAAGGAGAACATAGAGACGGAGTTCCGCACGGCCTCGGGCGCGACCGACGGGCGCGGGCGCTACATCGCGGGCGTCGTGATGATCACGGCCGGCTACTCGGCCGAGGGGAAGTACTCGCACTTCTTCGTCACGCAGGTGGCGCTGCGGGCCGGCGACGTTGACTTGCCGCCCGGCCAGTACGTCTTCGGCTACAGGCGCACGGGCGACGACACGATTCAGGTGAGCTTTTACCGCGCCTCGTCGGGCGAGCCCGTCGGCGAGGCGGCCGCGCAGCGGAGCCGCAGGGGCCACGCCGTCCGCTCGCTCCTCGTCTCGCCGCCCGCGGCCGGCGGCAAGGGCTTCATACAGATCGGCCGCTTCTTGCTCGACTACAGGGTCGCGGGCTAAGAGCCTGCCGCGTCGAACTAAAGTTCGACGCCCGCCCCTGCCCTTTAGCCCATGACACGCCGCGCCCCGCTGTGTGGTAATGCGCCGGTCACGCCCATCTTGCCCGAAAAGCTGAAAGCCCTTGCGGCCCGCCGTCTTATGAAGAGAACCCTACTCGCCCACGCGGCCGCGCTCGCCGTATGCGCGGCCCTCTCGCTCGCGCACGCAGCGGCGGCGCAGCAGCTCGCCTCCTCGTCGCTGCGCGGCTCGGTCGTTGACCCGAACGGCGCCGTCATCCCCGGCGCGAAGATAAAGGCCGCGCAGAGGGAGACGGGCGCCGAGCGCACGACGACCACGAACGACGAGGGGCAGTTCGTCATCCCCGGCCTGCCCGTCGGCCGCTACGACGTGACCGCCGAGCACGTGGGCTTCAAGACGGCCACGGTCAAGGACGTGCTGCTGCAAGTCGGGCAGAGCTTCACGCTCGACATAAGGCTCGAGGTCGGCAGCATAGGCATTATCATTGACGGCGACCTGCCGCCCTCGCAGCCCATCAACACTTACTCGGCCGTGGTCGAGAACGTAATCAGCGACCAGGAGATAGCGGCGCTCCCCTTGAACGGCCGCAACTTCCTGGAGCTTGCGCTGCTCACGCCCGGCAACGCGCCCGCGCCGAACTTCGACCCGACCAAGACCAACACGCTCGTCATCTCCTCGGCCGGGCAGTTCGGCCGCGGCGGCAGCGTCACGGTTGACGGCGCCGACAACAACGACGACGTCGTGGGCGGCGCCGTGCAGAACATCTCGCAGGACGCCGTGCAGGAGTTTCAGGTCGCCACGAACCGCTTCGACGCGCGGCTCGGCCGCACGGGCTCGGCGGTCATCAACGTCGTGACGAAAGGGGGGACGAACGAGACGCACGGCTCGGCCTCGGCCTTCTTCCGCGGGAGCCTCTTCCAAGCGCTGCCCGCGACCTTCGACCGCTCGACGGGCGAGGAGCCGCCCTTCGACCGCGAGCAGTACTCCTTCACGCTCGGCGGCCCCGTTAAGCGTGACAGGGCGTGGTACTTCGGCTCGTTCGAGTACCGCAATCAGGACGGCGCCGTGCTCGTCGGCACGCGCGACTTAGCGACGCGCTCCATCCGCCGCGGCTTCGCCGACGCGCCGCTCGACGACCTGCTCGGCACCACGCGCTTTGACTGGAACGCCTCGGAGTACGACAGGCTGACGTTGCGCTACTCGATTCAGCGCGAGGAGGGGACGGCCGCGAGCACGCTCATACGCTCCATCGGCTCGGCCTCGCAGCGGCAGACCTCGCGCAACCACACGCATTCCTTCGTCACGAACTACACGCGCCTGCTATCGCCCCGGCACGTCAACGAGGCGCGCTTCAGCTACTCGACCTTCATCAACCGCACGACGCCCGTGACGGCGGGGCCGCAGCTCACCTTCCCGAGCATTCAGGACGGCGCGTCCTTCCGCGTCCCGCAGCAGACCCGTCAGAAGCGCCTGCAGTTCGCCGACACGCTCTCGATGGCGCGCGGCAACCACGCCCTCGCCTTCGGCGGCGAGTTCCAGCGCGTGCTCTCGGACTTCGACCTCGGCGTCTTCCGCGAGGGCCGAATTGAGCTGATAGAGGACTTCCCCGACTTCGACCGCAACGGCGACGGCCGCACCGACGACAACGACCTCCTCTTCGCCGTCACGCTCCGCAGCGCCTTCCCCGACCGCCCGCTCGTCATACCCGGCGCCGACAACAACTACTTCGCCGCCTTCGTGCAGGACGACTGGCGCGTGTCGCCGCGGCTCACCCTGAACCTCGGCCTGCGCTACGAGATTGACACCGACGTTAAGAACGTCAGCCGCTTCGACGAAATCAACCCGCTCGTCCGGCCGTTCCTCAGGGGCGAGCGGCGCGCCGACCGCAACAACTTCGCGCCGCGCGTCGGCTTCAACTGGTCAACCTCTAGCGGCCGCACCAGCGTCCACGGCGGCTACGGCATCTATTACGACCGCGTAACGCTCGAAGTGCAGTCTTTGGAGCGCGGCCTGGACGGGCGCGCGCTCCCCATCGAGGTGCGCGCCGGAAACCTCTTCTTCATCCCGCCGCCCTGCCTCTTCAACCCCGCGTGCGGCCAGTTCCCTCCGCCGGCCCCGACGCTCGCCAACCCCTTCGCGGGCTTCCTGCTGCCGGGCGCAGGCGCGGGCGGCATCAACATCATTGACAACCGCCTGCAAAACCCGATGGTGCAGCAGACGAACCTCGGCGTTCAGCACGAGTTCTCGCGCGGCTACCTGGTGCGCGCGGACTACCTGCACAACTTCGGCACGCACTTCATCATCGGCCGCACCATCGGCTCGGTCTTCAACCCCGTCGTGGGCGGCCCCGACCTCGTCAAGAACATCGAGTCGAGCGTAAAGACGAAGTACGACGGGCTGCTCCTGAGCTTCGAGCGTCGCTTCTCCGGTCGCTACGGCTTCCGCGCCTCCTACACACTGTCCAAAGCCTTCAACTACGCCAACGACGACCAGATCCCCTTCTCGAACGGCCCCGTCAACCCCGAGAACCTTCAACTAGAGTACGGCCCCACGCCGAACGACCAGCGCCATCGCTTCGTCTTCTCCGGCCTCTTCGACGCGCCGCTCGGCCTCCGGCTCGCGCCCATCTGGACTGTGGCCTCGGGCGTCCCGATGGACATACTGCTGCCCGACGGCAGCTTCCGCATACCCACGCTCCAGCGCAACGCGGGCGGGCGCCTCTTCCGAACGGGCGCGGAACTGAACGAGTTCATACGGCGGATAAACGCGGCGGGCGGCGTGCCGGGCGTGGGGCTGCTTCCGCTCGTCTCGGACGAGGCGCGCTTGAGCGACTCTTTCAACTCGCTCGACCTGCGACTGGCGCGCCCCTTCGCTTTCGGCGAGCGCTTGAGGCTTGAGCCCATCGCCGAAGTCTTCAACCTCTTCAACGTGACGAACGTGCTCGGCGTCTCTAACGTCAACTACTCCGGCTTCTCGAACGTGCTCGCTCGGGACAGCAACGACCCTTCCGACCCCGGCTTCCTCCGCTCGTCTAGCTTCGGGCGGCCCGTCACCACGGCCGGCGGCGTCTTCGGCTCCGGCGGCCCCCGCGCCTTCCAGTTCGCCGTCCGCCTGACGTTTTAAGAAAGGAATAGCCACAGAGCCGCAGGGATTTAGAAATTTCAAATCTCAAATTTGAAATTTTCCTCTGTGCCTCTGTGGCTATTCCCTTCCCCAACCCTTTCGAGTCAGGCTCCAGTAAAGCAGAGCGCCGGACGCGGCGGCCGAGGCCGTGAAGAGCGCGGCGCGGCCCCACGTGCCGAAGATCACTTCGCCCGTGGCGAAGAGCACGGAATAGACGAGCGCGACGCCGAGCGCCCAGTTCAGGAAGTTCGGCGCGAGGCTTTCGCGCCGCCCGCCGCGGCCAGCGTCGCCGGCCACGGGGCGCCAGCCCGGCCCGGCGGGCCGCGCCAGGCGGTAGAAGCTTTCGAGCTTCTCCCGCGGCTCGGGCCGCGTCGCAAAAGTCGCCGCGAGCCAGACCAGAGTCGTCGCGCCGACGGTCGTCAGTATCGTGAGAGCGAACCCGCGCGGGGCCGAGGCGTCGAAGGCGTCGAAGTAGCGTAGCCCGAGCGAGACGGCGAGCGCCGCCGCCATCGCCGAGATTTCAGACCAGGCGTTCACCCTCCACCAGTACCAGCGGAGTATATAGACGAGCCCCGTCCCCGCGCCGAGCGACATTATCAACTCCCACCCGCCCGTGATGCGGTTCATGTAGTAGGTGACGGCGACCGAGAGCAGCACCGTCAGGAGCGTCGCGGCCCGCGCGGCCAGAACGTAGTGGCGCTCGCTCGCCCCTTTGCGCACGAAGCGGCGGTAGAAGTCGTTGACCAGGTAGCTCGAGCCCCAGTTCATCTGCGTCGAGACGGTGCTCATGTAGGCGGCGGCGAACGACGCGAGCAGCAGTCCCCGCCAGCCCACGGGCAGAAAGTCCGTCATCACCCTCACGTAGCCGAAGGCCGCGTCGGGCTGCCCCGTCTCGGGGTTGACGGTCGTCCCAGCCGGGTAGAGCACGAGCGAGCAGAGGGCGACGAGTATCCACGGCCACGGCCTGAGTGCGTAGTGCGCGACGTTGAACCAGAGGGTCGCCAGTAGCCCGTGCCGCTCGTCCTTCGCCGAGAAGATGCGCTGCGCGACGTAGCCGCCGCCGCCCGGCTCGGAGCCCGGGTACCATGACGCCCACCAGTTCACGCAAAGGTAGGCGGCGAGCGTCACGGCGGGCAGCATCCACGGCTCCGTACCGTCGCTCCAGAGGCTCACGGCGTCGGGGCCGAACGGCCCGCCGCCGCCCGAAGGCACGGCGCCGGCCAGTCTTTCTTTGAGCGCGCCGAGGCCGCCGGCCGCGCGCACGGCGAAGACGGCGAGCGCCACAGACCCAGCCATCGCCACGACGAACTGCACCGCGTACGTCACCACCACGCCCCAGAAGCCCGACAGTATCGAATAGAAGAAAGTGATCCCCAGGCAGAGCGCGAGCGCCTGCCACTTCGCCAGCCCCAGCGTGCCGCTCAAGACCTTCGCCATGCCGAGGTTGACCCAGCCCATTATGATCAGGTTAATCGGCAGCCCCAGGTAGAGCGCGCGGAAGCCGCGCAGGAATGCGGCCGGCCGCCCCGAGTAACGAAGCTCGACGAACTCCACGTCCGTCATCACCTCCGCGCGCCGCCACAGCCGCGCGAAGAAGAAGACGGTCAGCATCCCGCTCGCCAGCATTGACCACCAGAGCCAGTTGCCCGCCACGCCGTTGCGCGCCACCATCTCTGTGACTGCGAGCGGCGTGTCGGCCGCGAACGTCGTCGCCACCATCGAAGTCCCCGCCAGCCACCACGGCATCGAGCGGTCGGAGAGGAAAAACTCCTCCGTCGAGCGCCCGGCGCGCCGCGCGTAGTAGAGCCCCACGGCGAGCGACAGCGCGAAGTACGCCGCGATGATGAGCCAGTCGAGCAGGGTCAGTTTCATGCTAGGGACTTCCGACGGCGGCGAGCACGTGCTCGCGCGCTTCGGAGGCGAGCGCGCGCGCCCGCGCCTCGGTCTCCGCCTCGGCCACGATGCGAAGTATCGGCTCGGTGTTCGAGCCCCGCACCAGCAGCCAACCCGCGCCCGGCACCGTGACCTTCACGCCGTCGCGCGCGTCAACGGGGAGGCCCGCGTAGGCCGCGCGCACCGCGCGGAGCGCCCGCCCGATGCGGTCTGAGCGGCACGCGAGCTTCTCCTTCCAGATGAAGGAGGGCGGAAGCCCCGAGACCAGTTCGGAGACCGCCCGTCCCGTCTCCGCGAGCAGGTGCAGGACGAGCGCCATGCCGACCAGGCTGTCGCGCGCGAAGTTGACGCGCGGGTAGATGACGCCTCCGTTGCCCTCGCCGCCGATGACGGCGCCGACGCGCCGCATCTCCTCAGTGACGTTCGCCTCGCCTATCTTCGAGCGATAGACGGGGCAGCCGAACTTGCCCGCGACGTAATCGAGCGTCGTCGTCGTCGAGAGGTTCGCCACGACCGCGCCGGGCTCCCGCGCGAGCACGCGCATCGCCGCGAGCACGAGCGTCAGTTCCTCACCCACGGGCTCGCCGCGCTCGGAGACCACGGCCAGGCGGTCTGCGTCCATGTCCTGAGCGAAGCCAACGTCGGCGCCCGCCTCGCGCACGGCGGCGCACAGCGCGCCCAGATTCTCGGGCAGCGGCTCGGCGCCGCGCGGGAACGAGCCGTCGGGCGTGACGTTCAGGGCCAAGACCTCCGCGCCGAGCGCTTCGAGCAGACGCGGCGCGACGACCGACCCGGCCCCGTTGCACGAATCAACCGCCGCGCGCAGGCGGCGCCCGCCGGCCGGCAGGGGGCCTACGGCGTCGAGCACGGCCCGAACGTGGGCGTCGAGCGCGCCCGCGTCGTGCTCGACGCCGCGCATCTCCGCGCCCGCGACCTTCACGTACTCGCCCTGATGGTAGATGTCTAAGAGCTGCCGGGCCTGCGCGCCCGACAGGAAGAGCCCTTCGGAGTTTATGAACTTGAGTGCGTTCCACTCCGCGGGGTTGTGGCTGGCCGTGATGGCTATGCCGCCGCGCGCCCGGCGCTCGCGCACGAGGAGCTGCACGGTCGGCACGGGGCAGACGCCGAGGTCAACGACGCGGCAACCCGACGATAGCAGCCCCGAGACGGCCGCCTGCCTGACCATCTCGCCCGAGGGGCGCGTGTCGCGCCCCATCACTATCATCCCCGGCCCAGTGTACGTGCCGAACGCCTGCGCGAAGCGCACGAGCAGCGTCGGCGTGAGCGACTCGCCCACGACGCCGCGCACGCCCGAGATGCTTATCTTCAGTGTCGGTATCGCGCGCATCGCCCGCCCCCGGCTCACCTCCCCAGACGGTCGCGCGCCCAGTCGAGCAGCTCGCGCGCCCGCGCCTCCGTCCCGGCCTCCGCGATGACGCGCACGAGCGACTCGGTCCCCGACACGCGCACGTGCGCCCAGCCGTCCGGCCACGCCACCCTTATCCCGTCCGTCTGGTCGTAGGCGACGCCCTCACGCTCGACGGCGTCGTGCAGCCTCTGCAGGAGCGAGAAGATTCGATTCGGCTCGGCCGCTATGTCGTGCTTGATCATTGCGGGCCGCGGGAGCCGCGCCGCAAGCTCCGAGACGCGCTCGCCCGAGAGCGCCACGTGCTCGAGTATGAGCCCGGCGGCGGCCGCCGCGTCGTGCGTGAGCTGCACGCGCGGGACTACGACGCCGCCGCTCCCCTCGCCGCCGACGACTGCGCCCGTTTCGGCCATAGCCTCGGAGATGAAAGCCTGGCCGACGGGCGTCCGCACCACCGCGGCGCCGTGGCGCGCGGCGATTAAATCTACGGCCCCGCTCGTCGAGACGTTTGTGACGACCGTAGCGCCCCGGCCGCCGCGCCGCGCCAGCTCTATCTCGGCCGCGGCGGCGAGCGTCGCCTCTTCGGGCAGAACCTCGCCGCCGTCTGTGACAACCCCGAGCCGCTCGCCGTCGGCGTCGTGCGCGAAGCCTACGTCCGCGCGGCCCGCCCTGACGACCGCGCGCAGTTGCCCCATCGTCCGCGGCCTCGGCTCGGGCG
>DASPKR010000376.1:0-2110 GCA_035627975.1 Pyrinomonadaceae bacterium
ACAACACGCTGATCTCGATCACCGACACCGAGGGGAATCTGGTGGCGCAGTCTTCGTCGGGCGCGCGCGGCTTCCGCGGCTCGCGCAAGGGCACGCCGTTCGCCGCGCAGCAGGCCGCCTACGAGGCCGCCAACAAGGCGAAGGAGGCCGGGATGCAGCAATGCGAGGTGCGCGTCAAGGGGCCGGGCGGCGGGCGCGAGTCCGCGATCCGCGCCATCAACAGCGCCGGCATCCGCGTCACGCTCATCCGCGACACGACGCCCATCCCCCACAACGGCTGCCGCCCGCCGAAGCGGCGCAGAGTTTAAGAGCAACGATGAATGCGGAATGACGAATGATGAGTGGAAGCCTTCGAGGCTCTTTATATTCATCATTCATCACTCATCATTCCGCATTTTAACCTAAAGGATGAAGGGCCGCGCACGGGCGGTCTGTAAACTTTTCCGTCTGACGTTTAGACCGGAGGCAAAAAAGAAGTGGCTAGGTATAGGAGTGCGGTGTGCCGTCTGTGCCGCCGCGAAGGCGCGAAGTTATTCCTGAAGGGCGACCGCTGCTACAAGCCGTCCTGCCCGATTGAGAAGCGCGGCACGCAGCCGCCCGGACAGCACGGCAATAGCTTGCGCCGTGGCAAGGCGCTCGTCGGCTACGGGCAGCAGCTCCGCGAGAAGCAGAAGGTCAAGAGGATTTACTTCATCCTCGAGGGCCAGTTCCGCAACTACTTCGAGCGCGCGGCCCGCATGAAGGGCATCACGGGCGAGAACCTTTTGACGCTCCTCGAGCGCAGGCTCGACAACGCCGTCTATCGCGCGGGCTTTGCCACTTCGCGCAGGCAGGCGCGCCAGCTCGTCAACCACGGGCACGTCGAGGTCAACGGCCGCAAGGTGGACATACCCAGCTTCCAGGTGAAGCCGGGCGACACCGTGAGCATTCGCGAGGCGAGCCGCCGCAACCCGCACATAGAGGGCGCGTGGCAGACGGCCGCTGGCCGCGGGCGCCCGAACTGGATCGCGCCGGCCGACGGCGCCGAGATGGCCGCCCGCGTCTTGACGCAGCCCGTCCGCGGCGACATTGACCGCTCGATAAACGAGCAGCTCATCGTCGAGCTCTACAGCAAGTAAGAACAGCAAGGCGCGGCGCGCGCTCCCCCTTCTCGATGCCCCTTCGGCGGGCGGGGGGCGTGCGTCGCGCCCCGTCATTGACGCCTTTTTAGAGGGACAGGTTTTCAACTATGGCAATGGATCAGCACAACCTCTGGACAGGGTTTCAGATGCCGCGCCGCCTCGCCGTCGAGGGCGACACGCTCACCGACCGCTACGGCCGCTTCTCCGCCCAGCCGTTCGAGCGCGGCTTCGGCACGACCATCGGCAACTCCTTGCGCCGCGCGCTGCTCTCGTCCATCGAGGGCGCGGCCATCACCGCCGTCAAGATAGAGGGCGTCGAGCACGAGTTCTCCTCGATACGCGGCGTCGTCGAGGACGCGACCGACGTAATTCTTAACCTCAAGCAGATACCCTTCAAGCTCCACGGCACCGAGCCCAAGACCCTGACCATCCGGCGCGACGGCGCCGGCGAGGTCACCTCCGCCGACATCGAGCACGACGCCGACGTGGAGGTGCTCGACAACGAGGTCTATATCGCGACGGTCAGCGAGGGCGGCTCGCTCAACATCGAGATGCGCCTAAAGCGCGGCCGCGGCTACACGCCCGCCGAGCGCAA
The DNA here is from genome assembly GCA_035627975.1 of Pyrinomonadaceae bacterium. Classification (GTDB taxonomy): domain Bacteria; phylum Acidobacteriota; class Blastocatellia; order Pyrinomonadales; family Pyrinomonadaceae; genus QHXN01. The sequence goes on from DASPKR010000376.1 coordinate 1,717, forward strand.
CTTCGACGAGGACTTGTCGCTCGGCTACATCCCGATTGACTCCGTCCACACGCCCGTCAAGAAGGTCAACTACTCGGTCGAGGCCGCCCGCCTCGGCCAGAACACCGAGTTCGACAAGCTCACGATTGAAGTCTGGACGGACGGCAGCGTGCGCCCCGACGACGCCATCGGGCTGGCCGCGAAGCTGATCAAGGATCACATGCAGATCTTCATCAACTTCGAGGAGGACACGGACGAGTACGTCTACCAGAACATCGAGCGGCCGCCGCTGCCCAGGAACGACGTGCTCGACCGCTCGGTGGACGAGCTGGAGCTCTCGGTCCGCTCCTACAATTGCCTGAAGAACGCCAACATCCGCTCGATCCGCGACCTCGTGCAGCGCTCCGAGCGCGAG
>DASPKR010000377.1:0-3713 GCA_035627975.1 Pyrinomonadaceae bacterium
TCGGTGATAAAGGGGCTGCCGGACGGGCTGACGGAGAGGGCTATAGCGGCGGCGCGGCAGATACGGTTCACGCCGGCGCAGAAGGACGGGAGGGTGGTGTCGCAGTACATAGTGCTCGAGTACAACTTCAACATATACTGAACGGCGGCGCGAGCATCGCGCGCCCAACATCAAAGGCGGCTGTCCCACCCAAGCGGGCTCGGGGCTGCCGCCTTTTTACGCTCGCGGGCGTGAAGGTTGCGCGGCCGCCGTGTTATAAACTCCAAAAAGTTAGTCGGAGGTCGGAAAGTCAGCGAAGGGGAAGCCAGCTTGGGCGACACGCCGTCTCCCGTCAACGTGGTCTGCGTAGCCAGCCACTTTAAGGGTGAGGAGTTCCTGCGCGAGTGCAAGCGCTCGGGCGCCTGGGTGGAGCTTGTGACGCGGCGCAGGACTCTGGGCGAGGCTTGGCCGCGCGAGTCGCTCGACGCGCTGCACGCGCTGCCCGACGACGCGGGGGCCGAGGTCGTCATGCACGTCGTCGGCCAGCTAGCGCGAACGCGAAAGCTGCACGCGCTCGCGGCCCTCGAAGAGTTCGACGTAATCACCGCCGCCCTCGTGCGCGAGCACCTGCGCCTGCCGGGGATGACGAGCACCGTGGCCCGGCGCTTCCGCGACAAGCTCGCCATGCGCGCCGAGGCCGACGCCGCCGGCATCCGCGTCCCCGACTTCGTCCACGCGCTCAACTACCAGGAGGTAGGCGGGTTCATGGAGCGCGTGCCCCCGCCGTGGGTCTTGAAACCGCGCTCCGACGTTTCGTCTTCGGGGATAAGGAAGTTGGAAGAGCCCGAGCAGGTCTGGCGGGCCATCGAGGCGCTCGACGCGCGCGAGCCCTTGCAGGACAGGGCGCCTTACTACCTTCTCGAAAAGTACGTGGCCGGCGAAGTCTTCCACGTTGACTCGCTCGTAGAGGACGGCGAGGTTATCTTTTCCGGCGCGAGCCGCTACGGGCGCCCGCCCTTAGACGTTGCGCACGGCGGCGTCTTCACCTCGCGCACGGTCGAGTACGATTCGCCCGAGCACGAAGAGCTGACGGGCATGAACGCGCGGCTGCTCAAAGCGCTCGGCCTCGACCGCGGCGCCGCGCACGCCGAGTTCATACGCGGGTCCGAGGACGGCGAGCTCTACTTCCTCGAAGTCGCGGCGCGCGTCGGCGGCGCGAACATCGCCGAGACTCTGGAGGCCGCGACGGGCGTCAACCTCTGGCGCGAGTGGGCCCGGCTGGAAGTTGCGCACGCGCGGGGCGGGCGTCTGGGCAGGCCGGAGACGAGGCGCGACTACGCCGGGATAGCGCTCTCGCTCGCGCGGCAGGAGCGGCCCGACACCTCCGCCTACGACGACCCCGAGATAGTCTATCGCGTTGACAAGGCGTACCACGTCGGCCTCATCGTGCGGTCGGGATCGCCAGAGCGCGTCCGCGAGCTGATCGAACAGTACGCGCGGCGCTTCGCCGTAGACTTCAGCGCCTACGTGCCGCCGCCGGAGCGGCGCGGCATCAACCTTTGAAGCGGAGTGCTATTTAATTCTCGCGGAGGAACAGATGGGTGAAGTGAAGGTCGCGCCTTACGGCTCGTGGGAGTCGCCGATAACCTCAGACCTCATCGTGTCGGCGACGGTCGGGCTCGGGCAGACCGCGCTCGACGGCGGGGACACGTACTGGATAGAGCTTCGTCCCTCGGAGGGCGGGCGCAACTGCATCGTGCGGCGCGCGGCCGACGGGAGCGTCTCGGACATAACGCCCGCAGGCTTCAACGCGCGCACGCGCGTCCACGAGTACGGCGGCGGCGACTTCGTCGTGCGCGAAGGCACGGTCTATTTCTCGAACTTCGCCGACCAGCGTCTTTACGAGCAGAGGCCGGGCGAGGCGCCCCGGCCCCTGACGCCCGAGAAGAGTTACCGCTACAGCGACTGCGTGGTTGATGCGCGGCGCGGCCGCCTCCTCGCAGTGCGCGAAGACCACACGGTCGAGGGGCGCGAGGCAGTGAACGCGGTTGTCGCCCTGCGCGCGGACGGCTCGGTTAATGAGGACGGCGGCGCCGTCATAGTCGGCGGCAACGACTTCTACTCCTCGCCGCGGCTGAGCCCGGACGGCCGAAGGCTCGCGTGGCTCACGTGGAACCACCCGAACATGCCTTGGGACGGCTGCGAGCTTTGGGTGGGCGAGCTTAACGACGACGGCACGCTCGGCGAGTCGAGCTTGGTGGCGGGCGGCGAGGAAGAGTCTGTCTTCCAGCCCGAGTGGTCGCCCGAGGGCGTGCTCTACTTCGTCTCCGACCGCAGCAACTGGTGGAACATCTATCGCGTCGCTGCCGACGGCACTATCGAGCGCGCGCACGAGGAGAGGGAGGCGGAGTTCGCCACGCCGCAGTGGCTCTTCGCAATGTCAACCTACTCGTTCGAGTCGGCCGAGCGGATCGTGTGCGCGTACAACGAGCGCGGCACGTGGCGGCTCGCTCGGCTCGGCACGCGCGACGGGAGATTAGAGCCCATCGAGACGCCCTACACCGAAATCTCATACGTGCGGGCCGCGCCGGGCCGCGTCGTGTTCCGGGGCGGTTCGCCGACCGAGCGGCTGGCGGTCGTCGAAGTGGACTTGGCGTCGGGCCGGGTGAGCGCGCTCAAGCGTGCGAGCGAGGTGGCGCTGGACGAGGGCTACATCTCGACGCCGCGCGCCGTCGAGTTCCCGACCGAGGGGGGGGTGACGGCGCACGCCTTCTTCTACGCGCCGCGCAACAAGGACTTTAAGGCCCCCGAGGGCGAGCGCCCGCCGCTGTTGGTGAAGTGCCACGGCGGCCCGACGGCCGCGACGACGACGACGCTCCGGCTCGAAACCCAATACTGGACGAGCCGCGGCGTCGCCGTCTTGGACGTGAACTACGGAGGGAGCACCGGCTACGGGCGGGAGTACCGGCAGCGCCTGAACGGTCAGTGGGGCGTCGTTGACGTTGACGACTGCGTGAACGGCGCGAAGTATTTGGTAGGGCGCGGCGAGGTTGACGGCGCGCGCTGCGTCATCACGGGCGGCAGCGCGGGCGGGTACACGACCCTGAACGCGCTCACCTTCCGCGACACGTTCAAGGCCGGCGCGAGCCACTTCGGCATAAGCGACCTGACCGTCTTCGTCGGCGACACGCACAAGTTCGAGTCGCGCTACCTCGACCGCCTGATAGGCCCTTACCCCGAGCGCGCAGACCTGTACTTCGAGCGCTCCTCGATAAATTTCACGGACAGGCTCTCCTGCCCCGTCATCTTCTTCCAGGGGCTCGAAGACAAGGTCGTGCCGCCGAACCAGGCCGAGCTGATGGTCGAGGCTCTCAGGCGGAAGAGGCTGCCCGTGGCCTACGTCGCCTTCGAGGGCGAGCAGCACGGCTTCCGCCGCGCCGAGAACATCAAGCGCGCGCTCGACGGCGAGCTGTACTTTTACTCACGCGTCTTCGGCTTCGAGATGGCCGACAAGGTGGAGCCCGTCGAGATAGAAAACCTCTGAAGTCACCGAACGCAACAAAGAGCGCCGGCCGTCTCCGTTGAGAGACGGCCGGCGCTCTTTTCATCTAACTGATTCGGTCTCGGCTTTACCGGGGCCGCAGGTTGCGAAGGTTCCGCATGGGGCGCTGCTTGCGCTTGTTGCGCTTGCGCGCGAGCGCCGACTTCAGCTTGGCCTTCTGCCCGCGAGACAT
>DASPKR010000378.1:0-10731 GCA_035627975.1 Pyrinomonadaceae bacterium
GGTGGAGGCCTGTAGTATGCGGGCGCGCACGCGCTTGGCGAGGCCGAGCATGTTTATCGTGCCCATCACGTTGGTCTTTACGGTCTTGACCGGGTTGAACTGGTAGTGGACGGGCGAGGCGGGGCAGGCGAGGTTATAAATCTGCTCCACCTCGAGCAGCACCGGCTCGATGATGTCGTGGCGCACGAGCTCGAAGCGCTTCGAGTCCATCAGGTGGAAGACGTTCTCGCGCCTGCCCGTGAAGAAGTTGTCCAGGCACAGAACCTCGTGGCCCTCGGCGAGGAGCCTTTCGCATAGGTGCGAGCCTATGAAGCCCGCCCCGCCCGTCACAAGTATCCTCATCTCTCTCCCTAAGCCCTTCTCACGCGCCCGGCGCTCACGCGGCGGCGGCCGCGCTCTCTTCCCCTTCCGCGCCCTCGCGCGGCTCCGTTTGACCTTCGCCCGGGCGACGGCGCCGCCGCCGGCGTTGCGATTCGCGCTTCTCGAGGCGGCCGTTCGCGGTCGCGAGCGCGGCGAGGAGCAGGAATAGGAGCGCGTTCGCAGTCGCGTGCAGCGTGAAGTCGAAGAAGCTGTGGACGAGCGCGCCGACGCAGCCTGCGAGCGCGCCCAGCGCGACTCCCCGCCGGAACTTGTCGCGCGACTGCACCCGCGAGAGCGCCATGCGGAACAGCCCGGCGAGGAACAGGAGGCCCAGCGCGCCTCCGACCACGCCGGCGTCGGTCAGGATTTGCAGGTAGTCGTTGTGCGCCTGCTCGAGCCTGTACGTGCCGTTGGAGGTGTCGTAGCGCGGGTAGGCCGCGCTGAAGCCGCCGAGCCCGACGCCGAGCGCGGGCCGGTCTTTGACCATCTGCAAGGCGCCGCGCCAGAAGTGCGCGCGCCCCGTCGTCGGGTCGGCCGTGTTGACCGAGCCGACGAGGCGGCTCAAAGACTCCTCGCCCCCGAAGTAGAGCACGCCGGCGAAGACCGCCGCTACCATCGCGAAGCCGAGCGCCACGCGCTTCGCGGCCGCCCGCACGCGGGCCGCGCCTTCGAGCCGCTCCTCCCCCCCGCCCTTGCGTCGCACCGCCGCCGCCACGACGACAAGGAAGGAGACTTCGGCCAGCATGCTCAGCATGCCGCCGCGCGAGTTCGTCATCACGAGCGCTATGCACATCATCGCGCTCGCGAACGCGTAGAGCAGCACGCGGTCGCGGTCAACCGCTCCGGCGAAGAGGAGCCCCAGCGGGAGCGCTAGCACGAGTTCCATGTAGCCGGCGAAGTGGTGGCGGTTGATGTAGGGTCCGAACGGCTCGGCCTGCTCGGGCTTGCGAACCCAGAAGATTGCGCTCGGGCTCAGGAAATGCTGCATCAGCCCGTAAACGGCGAGCACGAAGCCGAAGATGATGACGAAGCGCACGACCGTGCGGAGCCTTCGAGGGCTGTCAATGAAGGCGAGCGCCGCGGCGAAGTACACGAGCAGGCCGAGCACCTGCATCACGACGAAGCGCGTCGTGTTGGGGTCGAAGGAGAGCGTGCGCGGGGGCTCGATTGGCGAAGCGCCCAGCCCCTCGACGCCCGCGCCGGCGCCGAGCGGGAGAAGCTGCACGAGCCCGACGACGGCGAGCCCCAGGAGCGGGAGCTGCAAGAAGTTCTTGCTCGCGCGCAGCACGCGCGACCGCCAGGCGTCCATAGCCCAGAGCGCGAGCACGACGGCAGCGCTCAACTGGAAGGCGGCGAGCGACCAGGCGTGGACGGTGCCGAAGGCGAGCGTCGTCGTGACGACCGCCGTGCAGAGCATGAGGATTATGAAGCGGCCCCAGATGGTGCGCGGCGGCTCGGCCCCGGAGGCCGCGCGGCGCGGCGCAGGCGGCCCCGGCCGCGAGGGCGCGGGCGGCACGAGCGCCCCCGGCGCGGCGGGCGGCGGCGTGGCAACGTCAGCGTGCGGCGTCTGCTGCGCGTCCAGCCGCTCGTCGGAGGTCGAAGTCGTCATACCAGATTTTCCCGTAGGCGGGGCAGGCGCCCTCGGCGCAGCCGGCGCGCACGAGCCGCAGCGAGACGGCCTCCGTGCGCGGCCCCGTCGTGAACTCGAAGGAGACTTCCTGCCATTCGGTCGTCCCCGTCGGCGCCGTGGAGGACGCGGCGAGCACCGAGTCGTCGGCTGAGGCGTCGCCCGCGACGACGACGAGCGTGGCCGCCGTCTCGACCTCTTGCGCGCGCACGAAGAAGCTCAGGCGGTAGCGCGTCGAGGGCGCGACTGCGACCACCTGCGCGACGTGCTTGAAGTCAACGTGGGCCGGGGAGCTGAAGGATACGAGCAGCGAGCGCGAGCCGCCGCGCGCCGTGCGCGGGTCTATGGCGACTCTGGAGCCCGCGGGCGGCGGCGTCACCTGCCAGTCGAAGAGGCGGCGGCCCGCGGGCGCGATGTCGGACTCGAAGCCGCCGTTCGAGACCTTCTCGGCCTCGGCGCCGCCCGTCGCGCCCGCCTCGCCGAGCACGGCCAGGGCCTGCCTGTACTGCCTGCGGTCGTAGAGTGCGCGCGCGATTGCGTCGCCCGCCCCGCCGTGCTCGCGCCTCTGCTCCGGCGTCAAACTCGACCAGACGGCCAGCGCGTTCTCCAACTGCCCTCGCCCGACGAGCACGACGGCGAGTTGCGCGCGCGCGCCCGGCGTCTCGCTCACGGCCGCGACCACGCGCGAGATGTTCCTGTCATAGACCTGCCACGCGAGGTTGAAGACCTGCGGCCGCAGCGCCGGGTCAGCGTCGGCGGCGCGCCGAAGCTCTGCGAACGCCTCGTCGGCGCGGCCCGCGCGCAGGAGAATGTTGCCCAGGTGCCAGCGCGGCTGTGCGTAGGAGGGCGCAAGCTCTACCGCGCGCCTGAGCGCGCGCACGCCGCCCTCGTGGTCGCCCGCCGCGCCGCGCGCGCGCCCCATCTCCATCCAGATGAGGTAGTCGTTCGGCGCCAGCGCCGCCGCGCGCTCGTACTCTTCGAGCGCCTTCGGCAAGTCTTCGGGCAGGAAGCTCACGCGCCGCAGCCGCGCGAGCCGCAGGTGCGTCTGCGGGTCGCGGGGCGCGAGCCGCTCGGCGGCCGCTGCCGTCTCCAGGTCGCGCGCCGTCTCCGCCATCGTCGCGCCCGCGCCCCACCTCACCCCGTGCCAGGCCCCCCACAGCGCCGCCGCCACCGGCAACGCCAGCAGCGCCCGCAGCCAGACGGGCCGGACGTTAATCAGTACCAATTGTTCTGCCATACGAAGGGAGACAGAAGGCAGAATACAGGAGTCAGAGTGAAGAACGCCTTTCTTACGACTTCTGTATTCTGCCTTCTACTCAGAATTCATGCCCGACCAGCTCGATCTCTATCCTCATGCGCTTGAGAGTTATGCGCGCCTCCTCGCAGTCGCGCAGGATTCGGCGGACGTGCTCGTCGTCTATCTTCGAGCTCGATATGAGCACCTCCTCGACCTGCTGCTCCTCGCAGACGCGGCGCAGGTTCCCGTTGCCGCCGAAGACGCGAAGGCCGTGTATGACTCGCCCCTTCTTGAGCGGGTCGTCGTCGAGGAAGCCTACGGGCGTGTACTGCAACTGCAAGTTGTTCCGCATCTCGCGCAGCAGCAGCTCGCCCGCGTCGCCCGCCCCGTAGATGAGCACGCGCCGGCCGCCCTCGCCCGGGGAGGGCAGCATCCTGCGGAAGAGCCGGAACGCGACGCGGCTCCCGGCGAGCATGAGGAAGAAGACCATCGCGTCGAGGACGAAGACGGCGCGCGAGAAGCCCTGGAAGCGGAAGGCGAAGAGCAGCACCAGCATGCTCGCGACCGACCCGCCGACGACCGCCTTCGCATAGACGATCAGGTTGTCAACGCTTATGTAGCGCCACAGGCCGCGATAGACCCCCGCGGCCAGCAGCGCCGTCATCTTCACGAATATCAGCACGGGGACGGTGCTCAGGAATAGCTGCCAGACGCCGGGCCGCCAGCCCGCCCCGAAGTGCAGGACGTAGGCCGCGTAGTAGGCCAGTATGATGAGCACGACGTCGAGGAGCACCTCGAATATGCGGCGCTTGTAGGAGAGGTCAACCAGGAACGAGACAATCGGCTTCTCGCGCGCCGCCTGCACCTCGGCCTCGTCATAGACCTTGACGCCCGCCAGATAGACGCCGACGAGCGTCAGCACGACGGCGAAGCCGAGGATCATCGCGAAGCCCGCGTGGTACTCGAACTCGCGCACGAGCATGGCGAGCACGCCCGAGCCGGCCGCGAACGCGTAGAGCATCCAGACGGCCCGGCGCTCCGAAAGGCCCAGGGCGACGAGCCTGTGGCTCGCGTGGTCGCGCCCGCCCTGCGAGGCCGCCCGCCCCGAGAGCTTGCGCATGATGGTGACGAGCGTCGTGTCGAAGATGGGGATGAAGAGTATGAGGACGGGGACGGCGACGACGACGATGAAGCTGCGGCCGCGGCCGCCTGAGGCAGACAGGAGCGCCGCGCTCGCGAGAAAGAACCCCACGAACATCGAGCCGCAGTCGCCCATAAAGATGGACGCGGGGTTCGTGTTGTAGAAGAGGAAGCCCACCAGCGCCGCCGCGAACGTGGCGAGCATGAGCGCCTCCGTCACCTGCCCGTTAATCGCGAGGTTCGCCGCGATGAAGACGGCCGCTATCGCCGAGACGCCCGCTGCGAGGCCGTCCATGTTGTCGAGCAGGTTGATGGCGTTCGTGATGCCTATGAGCCAGAATATCGTGAGCGCCATCCCGACCGACGCGGCCCACCCCCACGGCAGCACCACCCCGAAATAGACTACGAGGCTCGCGCCCAGGACCTGCCCTATCAGCTTCTGGTAGGGCTTTATGTGCAGCCGGTCGTCAACGAGGCCGACGACGAAGAGGAACGCGCTCGCCCCCATCACGACCCACCCGTCGCGCGTGTGCGGCACGAAGAGCAGGTAGGTCACGGCCACGGACGCGAATATCGCGACGCCGCCCATCATCGCCGTCGGCTTGCTGTGCCACCTGTCCGCCTTCGGCTTCGCGACCCACCCGCGCCTGCGCGCCGCCGCCCGCACGGCCGGCGTCAAGACGAGCGCCAGCGCGAACGACACCGCGACGGGCACGAGATGGCTGCTGTCGAAAGGCATGGCTCTATCCCGAAAGGGTTCCGGTGTGAAGGTAGAAGCTATTAGAACCGCCGGGATAAATCAAGTGTCGGAAAGAAGTTATCGGCCGCCCGCCCGGAGGCCGACGGCCGACGACTTTTCCGGCCGCGGCCTTATGAGTTGCCCTGCCGGCCGCTGTAGTACTCGATGACGGACTGGAGTATGCCGTCGAGGGACATTGTGGGGCGGAAGCCGACGAGGCGGTTGACCTTCGTGATGTCGGGGACGCGGCGGGGCATGTCCTCGAAGCCCTCCTCGTAGGCCTCGTCGTAAGGGACTGTCACTATCTCGGACTTCGACCCGGCGAGCTCCCTCACGCGGCGGGCCAGCTCCATTATCGAGACCTCCTCGTTCGAGCCGATGTTGAAGACCTCGCCGACGGCCTCGTCCTTCGCCATCAGGTTGACTAGGGCGCCGACCACGTCCTTGACGTAGCCGAAGCAGCGCGTCTGCGAGCCGTCGCCGTAAACGGTTATGGGGCGGCCGGCGAGCGCCTGCTTGACGAAGGTAGGTATCACCATGCCGTACTGGCCCGTCTGGCGCGGGCCGACGGTGTTGAAGAGGCGGACGATTATCGTCGGCAGCTTCTTCTCGCGCCAGTAGGCGAGGGCGAGGAACTCGTCAATGGCCTTCGAGCAGGCGTAAGACCAGCGCCCCTTCGTCGTCGCGCCCATGACGAGGTTGCCGTCCTCGCGGAACGGCACGTCGTTCGAGAGCCCGTAAACCTCCGAGGTCGAGGCGACGAGCACCTTCTTCTTCTTCTTGTTCGCCTGCGACAGCACCGCCTCGGTGCCTTTGACGTTCGTCTCGATGGTGCGAACGGGCGACTCGACGATGAGCTTGACGCCGACGGCGGCGGCCAAGTGGAAGACCACCTCGCACTGGTCTATCAGCTCGGCGAGGAGCGGCTGGTTGTGGACGGAGTCAATGGTGTAGTGGAAGCGCGGGTGGCGGCGCAGGTGCGCTATGTTGTCTATGCTCCCCGTCGAGAGGTCGTCAATGACGAAGACCTCGTCGCCGCGCTCGAGGTACGCGTCCGACAGGTGTGAGCCGATGAAGCCGGCGCCGCCGGTTATCAGTACTCGCAAACTTTTCTATTCTCCTTCTAAGGCGCGCCCCCGGCGCGCGAAATCTTTTCAGGCCCGCCGGCCGCCGCCCCGCGCGCCGCCGCCGGCTCGCCCGCCGGGCCGCACAACCCGGCGTAGAGCGCCTGCACGTCGCCGAGCAGCCTCTCGACCGAGTAGTTGCGCGCGACGAACTCGCGCCCGCGCTCGCCCAACTGCCGGCGGAGCTCGGCGTTCCCGACGAGGTGCAGGAGCGCCTGGGCGAAGGCCTCGGCGTCGCCGGGCCTGACCTGCACGCCGCGCTCGCAGACCTGCCACGCGCGCGGGCGGCGCAGCGCCCCCTCTTCGAGCCCGCCCAGGAGGTCAACGACCCCGCCGACGGCCGTAGCCGCGACGGCCCGCGCGTTCGCCATCGCCTCTATGAGCGTGAGCGGAGTCCCCTCGTTGCGGGACGTGAGCGCGACTATGTCGAGCACGGGGTAAAAGTTCTCCGGGTCGTCACGCAGGCCCGTGAATATTACATCATCCGAGAGCCCGAGCGCCCGCGCGCGCGCTTCGAGCCCCCGGCGCAGGTGGCCGTCGCCTATGACGACGAAGCGCACGCGCGCTCGCTCGGCCGCCGCGCCCGGCTCCTCAAGCTTCCTCTTCAAAAGCGCCGCCGATTCGAGGAACAGCTCGTGGTTCTTGACTTCCGTCAGCCGCCCGACGATCCCGACGAGCACCTCCTCGTCGCCCGCGCCAAGCTCGCGTCGGAAGTGCTCGCGCCGCTCGGCCCAGCCGTCGAACTCGGAGGTGTCGAGGCCGAGCGGGATGACGGCGAACTGCCCGGGGCGCCCAACGCGGAACTGGCCGTGAATCTCCGCGAGCTGCTGCGGGCTTATCACCACGATGCGGTCGGTCGCGATGCGCGCGAGCAGCCGCTCGATTGTGAGGAAGACGCGGGTCTTCAGGGGGCCGTAGTAGCTGTGAAATATGTGGCCGTGGTAGGTGTGGACGAAGCGGCACGGGCGGGGGCGCCCCAGCAGCGCCGCGGGTGTCGCCCAGCGGTAGAGCAGCCCCGCGAGCCGGCCTACCGTCCCGGCCTTCGCCGTGTGCGTGTGGACTATGTCGGGCCGCTCGCGCAGGAAGAGCCGGTAGAGCTTCCAGACCGTCAGCAAGTCCTTCGGCGAGATTTCGCGGCTCATCTCGGGCAGCGCGACGCGGGAGACGCCGAGCCGCTCGGCGAAGTAGGCCATGTCGCCCTCGCCCGGCGCGACCGTGCCGGCGACGAGCACCGACTCGACGCCGAGGCGCCGCGAGCCGGCCTCAAGCCACGCAACGTGCTTCGCCGGCCCACCGACGTTCAGCCGCGCGATGATGCGAACGACCTTCATCAGCAGTCAGCAGTCGGTAGCCAGTAGCCAGTAGAAGAACATGCTCTACATAACCGTCGGGGTGAGAGTGTCGGCGCGCGGCGGCGGAGCCCCAATGACTGCTGGCTACTGGCTACTGACCACCTGCCTTTCCGCCTCCATCTTGTTGGCGCCGGTCTCGGCGACGAGCGTTGAGGCGCGCAGGAGGCTCTCGAAGGTTCCGGCGTCCGTCCACCAGCCTTCGAGCTCGTCCCACGTCATCTCGTCGCGCTCGATGTAGGCGTTGTTCACGTCCGTTATCTCCAGCTCGCCGCGCGCCGAAGGCTTGAGCGTCTTGATGATGTCGAAGACGCCAGCGTCGTACATGTAAATCCCTATGACGGCGTACTCCGACTTCGGCTCCTTCGGCTTCTCCTCGATGCGGAGGACGCGCCGGCCGTCGAGTTCCGGCACGCCGAAGCGCTGCGGGTCGGGGACTTTCTTGAGCAGGATTTTGGCGCCGCCGCCCTGGTGGCGGTAGGCGCGCGCCGCGCGGCAGATGTTGCGCTCGATGATGTTGTCGCCGAGGACGACGCAGACCGGCTCGCCGTCGGAGAAGTCTTCGCACAGGCGGAGGGCGTCGGCTATGCCGCCCTCGCCCTCCTGGTATGTGTAGTTGAGGTGCTTGAGGCCGAAGTCCTTGCCGTTCTTTAAGAGCCGCAGGAAGTCGCCGGCCGAGTTGCCGCCCGTCACGATCATTATGTCCTTAATCCCCGCGTTGACGAGCGCCTGGATGGGGTAATAGATCATCGGCTTGTCATAGACGGGCAGCAGGTGCTTGTTCGTCACCGACGTGAGCGGGCGCAGGCGCGACCCCAGCCCGCCCGCGAGTACGATTCCCTTCAACGTGATTCCCTCCGAAAAAAGAGTTTTCGATTAAGGCTGTTAACTCACTTCTTGACGGCCCACGCCTCTATGTAGGTGCCGAGGTCGCCCATGTCGCTCGCGGCCGTGACGAGGCGGGCCGCCGCGCGCTCGAGCGAGCCCATCAGGCCGGGGCGGTCGGGCAGCATGTTCTCGCCGCCGTAAACGCGGAAGACCGCGACGCGCAGGCCGTGCTTGGCGAGCAGGAGCCTGAGCGCGCGCTGGTTGAAGCCGAAGACGTGGAACGGCTCGAACGTCGGCGCGAGGTTCACGCTCCAGTCCCGACCGCGCAGGCGCTGGTAGAGGTTCCCGAGCCGGAAGTAAAGGCCGGCCTCGTTCGGCACGTCAACGAAGAGCGCGCCGCCCGGCCGCAGCACGCGCGCTATCTCGCGCACGGTCTCGTCCGGGTTGTAGAGGTGTTCGAGCACGGCCGCGAGAATCACGGCGTCGAACTCGCCGTCGCCGAAGCCGCAGCGCTCGAGGGGCTCGCCCTTTATCTCCGCGCCCGACGCGCGGGCGGCGTACTCGGCGAAGGACGGCGAGGGCTCTATGCCGACGGCCTGCCACCCCTGCTCGCGCGCGGCCACGAGCACCTCGCCGCGGCCCGAGCCCACGTCGAGCACGCGGCCCGGCCCGCCCGTCAGCCGCGCGGCGTGGCGCATAAGGTCGCGCGCGCCCTGTAGCCTCTTCCCGCCCTCGTGGTTGTGGAAGTAAGCGTCTGCCTCCATCGAGTAGTGCTGCCCCACGCCGCCCACGGGGACCGGCATCGGGTTCGGGAAGACCAGCCCGCACGTCGCGCAGCGCCAGATGCGGCACTCGACGCCGAGCCCCGCGCGGTGCGCCGGGCCTCCCCGGCGCCCGACGTAGCGCGAGGGCGGCGCCTCGCAGACCGGGCAGTCCTGCGGCACCCAGCGGTACGCGCCGCCGGCCTCAACAACCGCCGCTTCTTCTGCCGAAGCCGCGCGAGTAGCAGCCACCGCTTCCGTCCTCCTTGCCCGAGCCCCTCACTTCAGTCAATGAATCGCCGGAACCAGAGCTCCAGCATCAGGAGAGTCCAGAGCTGGTGCGTGTAGTCGGCCCGCGCCTCGGTGTGCTCCTCGACCATCCGGCGCACGCGCTCCGGCCTGAGCAGGCCGCGGCCCGCGAACTTCTCCGACAGAAGGTTCTCCCTCAGGAACGGCCCCATCTCGCCGCGGAACCAGTGGCCGACGGGGACGCCGAAGCCCATCTTGCCGCGCGAGAGGTTCTCGGCCGGCAGAAGTTTTTTGAGCGTGCGCTTGAGTATGTACTTCGTCGTCAGGCGCCGGAGCTTGAGGCGCTCAGGGAGGGACGCGGCGAACTCTATGACGTGGTGGTCGAGGAACGGAGAGCGCGCTTCGAGCGAGACGGCCATGCTCGCTATGTCAACCTTGACGAGCAGGTCGTTGGGCAAGTACGTCATCGTGTCGGCCAGCAGCGCGGCGTCAACGACGCCCGCGCCGTTGGCGCGCGCGAACCAGGGCGCTATCCACTGGCGCACGTCCGCCGCCTCGGTCTCGCGGCGGAACTCTTCGGTGTAAAGCTCCTGCTTCGCCTCGGGGCCCAGCACGCTCACCCAGCGCAAGTACCTGTCAACTGGCGGGAGGCTCGCCGCGCGCAGGAAGCGCTTGAGGTCGCGCACGCGGCCTCGGCGAAGCTCCGAGGAGGGCAGGAGCGAGACGGCCTGCCTTATCACGCCCTCGCGCAGAGGCCCCGGCAACTTCCTGTAGCGCTCTGACAGGCGCATCGCGGCGTAGCGCTCGTAGCCGGCGAAGCACTCGTCGCCGCCGTCGCCGTTCAAGGCCACGGTGACGTGCCGGCGCGTCTCGCGCGCGACGTAGTAGGTCGGGATGGCGGACGAGTCGGCGTAGGGCTCGCCGTAGTGCTCGACGAGCTTCGGGAGCACCTCCATCGCGTCGGGGCGGACGACGAACTCGTGGTGCTCGGCGCCGACGAACTCGGCGACGCGGCGCGCGTGGTGCAGCTCGGAGAAGTCCTGCTCGTCGAAGCCGATGGAGAAGGTCTTGACGGGGCCCGAGCTCTCCTCGGCCATCAGGGCGACGACGGCCGAGGAGTCCACGCCGCCCGAGAGGAAGGCGCCGAGCGGCACCTCCGACATCAGGCGCACGCGCACGGCCTCGCGCAGAAGCTCCACGGCGCGCTCGCCGGCCTCCTCTTCCGTGACCTTTATCTTACTGTTGATGTCGAGGTGCCAGTAGCGCTCCGTCCTGACCTCGCCTTCGCGCGTGAGGGTGAGCGTGTGTCCGGGCTCG
>DASPKR010000379.1:0-5470 GCA_035627975.1 Pyrinomonadaceae bacterium
TCATCGGCGCGGACGGGCGCGTCCGTCACCTGAAGGTGCAGCCCGTCTCGCTCTTCCGCCCGAAGGACGAAGAGGTGCTCGCCGCCATACGCGCGGCGAGTGTATAATGCAGGCCGAACCGAACAGACAAACAAACCGGCGGGGGAATCCTGATGGCTGAAGAGATAAAGTGCGCGCGTTGCGGAGAGAGGCGCGCGCCGCTCGGCTACGCGCCGTTCCCGAACGAGCTGGGGCAGCGCGTCGGCTCCGAAATCTGCCAGAAGTGCTGGGCCGAGTGGCTACAGCGCCAGAACATGATAATCAACCACTACGGGCTCGACTTCATGAAGGAGGACGCGCAGGAGTTCCTCTTCGACAACATGAAGGCCTTCTTCTTCGGCGGCGGCACGGATACCGCCCAGATAGACACCTCGAAGGAAGGCACGATCAAGTGGTGAGGGGCCAGGGGCCAGTTAAAAACTCATTTCCGGCCTCTGGCCCTTTGACCCCGGCCCCTCTTTCGCCCTTGTCCTCACGCCGCCCCGGCGTTAAGATGTGCGCCAGATTTAAGCCCAAACGCTCGTGCTGAAAGTTAGGGAGGGGGCGGCGCCGGTCTGCCGGGCGCCCCCGCGCGCACGAATCGCAATTCACAGGAGAAGGTATGAGCAGGAAAACCGTCTTGACACTGGCCGCGGGCGTCGCGCTCGCGGCCGTCGCGGCCGGGTGCGGCGGCGGCGACAACGCGAACGCCAACAACGCCAACCGCGCGAACACGAACGCCAACAACTCGAACAGCGTCGTCGTCACCAACACGAACGCCAACGCCAACACCGCGGGCGGCGCCTACAACCGCAACTACAACTCGCGCGCCGAGTACAACGCCTCCGAGGCAAACTACCGCTCCGAGGCTAGGAACGCAGGCCAGAGCATCGGACAGGGCCTCGAGGACGGCTGGATTCACTTCAAGGTGCGCGCCGCGCTCGCCGCGGCCGACGACCTGCGCGACTCGACCATCAACGTTGACGTTGACAACAACGTCGTGACGCTGCGCGGCTCGGTCGAGAGCCCGGCGCAGAAGACGAAGGCGGCGACCGTGGCGAAGGTCGAGGGCGTCAAGAACGTCGTCAACAGGCTCGAAATCCGAGCCGGCGACGCCAACAAGAACGGCGACGCCAAGACGGCCGGCAACACGAACACGAAGACGAAGTAGCCGCCCCCCGGCCGGCGACAGTTAAGTTAGTAAAGGGCGCGGCGCCGCAGGCCGCGTTCGCGGCGCCGCGCCCCGGCAGTTTCCCTCAAGCTTTAAAACCCGAAAATTCGGTTCACGCGGGCTCGGCCGCCCTCGCCGGCCCTCCGGGCCTGTTTGAGAATTCCGCTTAGCGCCTCCGAGCGTCTTCGCGTGAGCTTTGGTCTCACGCTGAGGCGCGGGAGGCGCCGGCACAGCCGACCTAAATTCTTATGAGAAAACCTTACGGGCTACCGGCGGCGCTCGCCGTCGCGGTCGCTTGCACGGCGGCGTGGCTGGCGGCCTCGGCCGTCGCGCAGCGCGCCGCGACCGGCATAGACACCTACGCCATCACCAACGCGCGCATCGTCACCGTGAGCGGCCCCACGATAGAGCGCGGCACGCTCGTCGTGCGCGACGGTCTCATCGCCGCCGTAGGCGAGCGCGTCACCGCGCCTCCCGACGCGCGCACGATTGACGGCACGGGCCTGACCGTCTATCCCGGCATCATTGACGCCAGCACCACTCTCGGCATACCGCGCCCGACTCCGACGCCCGGCGCCACGCCCGGCGCCGGGGGCGGCGGGGGCTTAGCCGGCCTCTTCGGGCAGACGGCGCCCTCGGCCGTCTCGCCCAACTCTTCGCAGCTTCCCGGCCTGCAACCCGAGGTGCTCGCCTCGGACATCATCCGGCCCGGCGGCAACGAGATCGAGGCGGCCCGAAACGCAGGCATCACGGCCGCGCAGACCGCCCCGCGCGGCAACATCTTCCTCGGCCAGTCGGCCGTCATAAACCTCTCGGGCGACTCGCCGCAGCAGATGATAGTTCGCACCCCGGTCGCGCTCTACGTCGGGCTGGCGCCAATAGGCGGCGGGCAGTACCCCGGCTCTTTGATGGGCGTCTTCTCCTCGGTGCGCCAACTACTGCTCGATGCGCGCCGCTACCGCGAGTCGCAGGAGATCTACGAGCGCAGCCCGCGGGGCTTGCGCCGCCCCGGCGTCGACAAATCGCTCGCGGCGCTTCTGCCCGTGCTCGCGCGGCAGATGCCAGTCGTCATGCAGGCCGACCGCGAGCGCGAGATTGAGCGCGCCCTCGACCTGGCCCAGGAGTTCAACATTCAGCTCGTCATCAACGGCGGCGCGGAGGCTCATCGGCAAGCCGAACGACTGAAGGCGATGAACGTCCCCGTCCTGCTATCCCTGAACTTCCCGCGCCGCGCGGCCGCCGCCTCGCCCGAGGCAGACCCCGAACCTTTGCGTGTGCTGCGCGAGCGCGTCGAGGCGCCCAAGACGGCCGGCCGGCTTCAGGCGGCGGGCGTGCGCTTTGCCTTCCAGTCGGGCGGGATGGCGACGATGTCGGACTTCCTTTCGAACGCGGCGAAGGCCGTCGAGCAGGGCTTGCCCGCGGCCGACGCCGTGCGGGCGCTCACGCTGCGGCCCGCCGAAATCCTCGGCGTCTCACAGCAGCTCGGGAGCATTGAAGTTGGCAAGATCGCCAACCTCACCATCACGCGCGGCGACATCTTCGCGCGCGACCGGCGCATCGCCCACGTCTTCATAGACGGGCGGCCCGTAGAGCTGCGGCCCGCCGCGACCGGGACGGGCGCCGCGAACGCGTCCGGCAACTGGGCTCTCAACGTAAGGTTCGAGGGCTCGTCCTCCGAGCAGTCCGAGTTCACCGTCACGCTAAACCTGCAACAGCAGGGCGACCGCCTGACGGGCTCGATTCAGGGCCAGCTAGGCTCCGGCCAGATAGCCGAGGGGACGATTACGGGCGGCGAGATTAACTTCACCGTCCCCATCACGCTCCCCGGCCCCGGCAGCCAGACGACCGACGCCATATTCAACGGCACCGTCACCGGCAACGAGATGCGCGGCACCGTGCAGGTGGTGGGCCGAGGCCCCGGCACGTTCACGGGCTCGCGCTCGGGGACGCCGCCGAGCGCGCCCGCCGGCCAGCAGCAGCGCCAGCCAGCGACGCCGCCCGGCGCGCGGCCGACGCCCACGCCCCCCGGCGAGCAGGCCCCGCCCCCGCCCAACTGAGTAAGCCCGGCGCGTGAAATCGGTGAGCGCGGCCCCGGCCTTCGGCCTTAATTTTCGGAGAGGATTATGAGACGACTTTTTTCGACGGCTGTTTCTCTTGCAATGCTGCTCGGCGCGACCGCCACGTCGCGCGCGCAGGGGCGCGGCGCGGCGCGCGGCGGCGAGACTTTGATACGCAACGCCACGGTGCTCACGGTCACGAAAGGCACGCTACAGAACGCCGACGTGCTCGTGCGCGGCGGGAAGATCGCCGCCGTCGGCCCCGGCCTGCGAGCGCCCGAGGGAGCGCGCGTCATAGACGCCACGGGCAAGTTCGTCCTGCCCGGCATCATTGACGCGCACTCGCACTCGATGATGGACGGCTCCGTCAACGAGTGCACGCAGTCCGTCACCTCCATGACGCGAACGCGAGACATCCTGAACCCGCTGGACGTTGACCTCTACCGCGGGCTTGCGGGCGGGGTCACATCGCTCCTACTGCTCCACGGCTCCTGCAACGCCATCGGCGGGCAGAGCACGACCGTCAAGATTAAGTACGGGCGCCCGGCGGCCGAGTTCGTCTTCCCCGGCGCGCCCCCCGGCATCAAGTTCGCGCTCGGCGAGAACCCGAAGCGCTCGAACTTCAACCTGCCGGGCGTCGCGCGCCGCTACCCGGCGACCCGCATGGGCGTCGAGGAGACGATACGCGAGGCCTTCACCCGCGCCCGCGACTACAAGCGCACGTGGGACGAGCACCGCGAGCAGTCTCGCTCGAACAAGAGCCTCATCCCGCCGCGCCGCGACTTGCAGCTAGAGCCGCTCGTCGAAATCCTCGAGGGCAAGCGGTACGTGCACGCGCACTGCTACCGCGCGGACGAGATTCTGATGCTCATCAACCTCGCAGACGAGTTCGGCTTCAAGATTCGCACGTTCCAGCACGTCCTCGAAGGCTACAAGGTGGCGTCCGAGATAGCGCGCCACGGCGCGGGCGCCTCGGCCTTCGCCGACTTCTGGGGCTACAAGATCGAAGCCTACGACGCAATCCCCTACAACGTCCCCATCATGACGCGCCACGGCGTCGTCGCCTCCGTCAACTCCGACTCGGACGAGCGCGCCCGCCGACTCAACATAGAGGCCGCCAAGATGATGCGCTACGGCGGCCTGACCGAAGAGGAAGCCCTCAAGCTCATCACCTGGAACCCGGCGTGGCAGCTAGGCATTCAAGACCGCGTCGGCTCCATCGAGGTCGGCAAGGACGCGGACTTCGCCGTGTGGAGCGCGCACCCGCTCTCGGTCTATGCGCGCGTCGAGCTGACCTTCGTTGACGGCGAGGTCTTCTTCGACCGCCAGGCGGACTTGGCGCGGCGGCCGCAGTTAGAACAGGAGCGCAGGCAGCTTGAGCAGGCCGAGGCCAACCGCCCGCCCGCGCAGGGCGGCACGCCGCCGCGCGCGCCCTCCGAGATACGCCGCGCCTACACGCACGCCGACGACCTGCACGACGCGCAGGACGAGGAGAACCAGCGATGAAGACCTTCAGGCGCTTTAGCGCTCTCCTGATTCTCGCCGCCGCCGTCGCGCACTGCTACCCGTGTCTCCCGGCCTCTGCGCAGGACATCGTCAGCCCCGACGCGCAGGGGGCGGCCGCGCCCGGCTCTTTCGTCATACGCGGCGCGCGCATCGTCACCGTCACCGGCCCCGACATCGAGAACGGCACGCTCGTCATCACGAACGGCCGCATCGCCGCCGTAGGCGCGGGCGCGCAGGCGCCGGCCGGCGCGCGGGAGATTGACGCGCGCGGCCTCACCGTCTATCCCGGCATGATAGACACGGCGACCAGCATGGGGCTCATCGAGATAGGCTCGGGCGCGCCCGGCACGGTTGACACGGCGGAGATAGGCGACTTGAACCCGAACGCCTCTGCGCTCTGGGGCATCAACCCGCACAGCGCGCACGTTGACGTGACGCGCGTCGCAGGCGTCACCACCGTCGTCTCGATGCCTTCGGGCGGCGCCGTCTCTGGGCAGGCCGCGCTCATAAACCTCGTCGGCACTACGCAGCGCGAGATGGCATTAGTCCCGGCGGTCGCGCTCGTCATAGACTTCCCCCGCATCGGCGCCGGGGGCGGGGGCGGAGGCGGCCAGCAGCAGCAGGGCATCACGCCCGACGCCGTAAGCGCCCGCGACCGGCGCGTCGGCGAGATACGCCGCATGCTCCGCGACGCCGAAGCCTACGGCCGCGCGCAGGA
>DASPKR010000380.1:0-5237 GCA_035627975.1 Pyrinomonadaceae bacterium
CCTGGCCTTCGAGCCGCTTGAGCGCGGCCCGGATGTCCGGCACGCGCACCGCGACGTGGTGGATGCCGGGGCCGCGCTTTTCGAGGAATTTGGCGACGGGCGAGCCCTCGTGCGTCGGCTCAAGCAGCTCGACGCGCTCGCGCTGGAAGTCGCCAACAAGCGGCGCGACCCCTACACGGCCGTCGAGGAGTTCATGGCCTCCGCTTAGGAAAGATGAAAGTAGAGCACATAGGAATCGCGACCCGTAGCATCGAAGAGGCTCTCAGGTTCTGGCGCGACGCGCTGGGGCTCGAGGTCAGGCACACGGAAGTCGTCGAGGAGCAGGGCGTGCGCGTGGCGATGCTGCCCGTGGGCGAGCCGCGCATAGAGCTGCTGGAGCCGACCGGCGACGGCTCGCCCGTCGCGAAGTTCCTCGAAAAGCGCGGGGCCGGCATCCACCACGTCGCCGTTCGCGTCGAAGACATACGCGCGGCGCTCGCGCGCCTGAAGGCCGGGGGCGCGCGCCTCATTGACGAGGAGCCGCGCGTCGGCGCGGGCGGCTGCCTCGTCGCCTTCGTCCACCCGTCCGCGGCCGGCGGCGTCCTCCTGGAGCTCGTCGAAGAGACTGCGGGCGCCGAAGGTGAAACCGAATAATTAAGAAGGGCTTTTATTTTGTCATTAAGTTTGAAGGTCTTCGCGGCGTCGTTCGCCGTGCTCTTTTCGTGCCCGGCCGCGCAGGCGCAGAGGCGGGCGCGCGTCGCGAGACCCGCGGCGCCGCCGGCCGCGATTAACCTCACGGCGCAGGACATGGCTCTCATCGTCGAGGGCTTGCAGCTACCCCCGGACGTGCAGGCGAAGCTTGCCTCGGACGAGGCCGAGCGGCGCAAGTTCGCCAAAGACGTGCGCGAGATGCTGTCGGTGGCGGAGGAGGCTAAGGCGGCCGGCTACGCCGCGCGCCCCGAGCTTAAGTTGCAGGCCGAGCTCTCCCGCGCCTTCGTCATCGCGAAAGCTTACTTCAAGCTGCGCGAGGCGGACGGCGCCAAGACCTCCGAAGAGGTCGTCACACAGGCCGAGATTGACGCCCTCCTGCAAGAGCCCGCTTCGGCGCCGCTGCTCGAAGCCTTCCTCGAAGACTACCGCAAGAACGGCCCCGGCCGCGGCGCGGCCCTCACGGACGAGCAGCGCGCACAGCTCCGCAACCACTGGGGCCGCGTGATGGTCGCGAGGCGCAAGGGCGTCGCCGCGGGGCTCGACCGCGAGCGCAAAACCCAGTTGGCCGTCATGCTCCAGCAGTCAAGGCTGCTGGCCGGCGCCTACTCGAAAGACCTCGGCGAGCGCAGCAAGGCGACCGACGCCGAGGTGGCCGCCTACCTCGCCTCGCACCCCGAGCTGAACTCTACGAAGGAGCGCGAAAAGATTGAGGGGATACTCGGGCGCGTGCGCGCGGGCGAGGACTTCGCGAAGCTCGCCGACGAGTTCACCGAAGACCCGAGCGGGAAGGGGAAGGGCGGCGACCTCGGCTGGTTCAGCCGCGGCATGATGGTCGCGCCGTTCGAGGCGGCGGCCTTCGCGCTCAAGCCGGGCGAGGTGAGCGGCGTGGTCGAGACGCTGTTCGGCTTCCACATAATCAAGCTCGAAGACCGCAAGACCGATGCGGGCGCGGGCGGCAAGGCGGAGGAGAGCGTGCGTGCGCGCCACATCCTCATCGGGTATAATGCCGCGCTTCGCAGCCCCGGAGGGCGCCGACAGTCGCCCGCCGAGCACGCCCGCAGCGCAGTCGAGAAGCAGAAGATTGACCGCGCCATCGCGGAGATAATCGCTCGCCGGGGCGTCCGTGTCGCGGAGACCTTCACGGTCGGCGAGACCGGAGCCGCGCCCCCGGGCGGCGATGCACAAACGCCCGCAGCCGGCGCAAAGACGACGACGGCGCGCCCCACGGCCACGGGCCGCAAGCCGGCGCGGCGTAAAAACTAGAAGGCTTTCGAGAGCCGCAGGCCGGTGCCGGCGGCCCGGTTAACAAACGTCCTGTTCAAACGCCACTTTTAATAGAAGCGCTGGCTGGACTGATTTTGAGGTAACTGATGATCACCTGTGAAAAATGCGGGACGCAGATGCCCGACGATTCGACTAGCTGCGAAGTATGCGGCACGGCCGTGACGCCCGCCGCCGCCTCAGCCGAAGAGGCGGGCGAGGGCGCCGGCCAGGAAACCGAGACCTCCTTCCGCGCCGAAGCTCCGGGCGGCGAGACGGACGACGCCGCGGCGGGCGCCGCGACCACGCCGGGCGCAGTGACGGCCTCGGACGCCGCGGCCGAGAGGCGCGCCGCCGCCGCACAGACTGCCCCGCGCAACACCAGCTCGACGACGAAGGTCGTAGTCGTCTGCGTCGTGGCCTTCCTCGCCGCGGTCGGCCTCATCTTCTGGCAGGCGAAGGGCAGCCGCGCCGAGGCCAACATGACGGCCGAGGACATGGCGCTCTTCGCCGAGGGGCTTTCGCCCTCGATGCGCATGCAGCTCGCCAACAGCCCCGAGGAGCGCAAGAAGATAGCCGAGGACATCCGCAAAATCCTCGCCGTCGCAGAGGAGGCGCGCCGCAACGGCATCGCCGACCGCCCCGAGGTCAAACGGCAGCTCGAGATAGGCCGCCTCTTCGTCATCGCGCAGATGTACGAGAAGAAGCAGCGCGACGCGAAGGCCAACCCACAGGACTACACGCCCAAGCCCGAGGAGGTAGAAGCCTTCCTCAAGCAGCCGGGCAAGTCCGAGCAGGCCGACGCCTTCCTCGAAGACCTGCGCAAGCTCGGGCTCATCCCCGAGGGCCAGGAGATAACCGAGGAGGACAAGAAAGAGTTCCGACAGACGTGGGCGGGCACGAACCTGATGGCGCAGAAGGGCATCGCCGGGGGCGTTGACAAGGAGCGCGCCACGCACCTCCAGATTCGCTTGCAGCAGGCGTTCGTCCTGAACCGCATCTACTCCGAGGAGCTTGCGAAGAAGCTTGAGCCCACGGAGGAGGAGATAAACGCCAAGCTAGGCGAGGCGCGCAAGGAGGCCGAGCAGGTCGTGCAGCGCGCCCGCTCCGGCGAGGACTTCGACGCGCTCGTCAAGGAGTTCTCCGACGAGCCGGGGGCGAAGTCGCGCGGCAGCGACCTCGGCTGGTTCGGCCGCGCCGTCGAGGGCCAGCCCGGCGGCATGGTCAAGCCGTTCGAGGACGCCGCGTTCGCCCTCAAGAACGAGGGCGACATAAGCGACATAGTCGAGACGCAGTTCGGCTTCCACGTCATCAAGCTCCTGGGCCGCCGCACGGACAAGGGGCCGGACGGCAAGCCGCAGGAGCAGGTTCACGCCAGCCACGTCCTCATCGCCCCCGCCGACAACGCTGCCGGCGGCCTCATGGGCGCGCAGAAGACGCTGCGCGAGAAGGTTCGCGATTCGCTCGTCCGCGAGAAGCAGGAGAAGGCGATAAAGGAGATAGTCGAGCGCTCGAAGGTGAGAGTCCCGGAGGACTTCGTCGTGAAGGCGCCCGATATACCGCAGCGCCCGATGATGCCGCCCGGCGACTTCGGTTCGCCGCACGGCGAGCTCCCGGACGCGCCGCCGGCACAGGCCCCCGCCAACACCTCGGGCGGCAGCCAGAAGGGCGGCGGCGACAGGAAGAAGTAGCGGCCCCGTGCAGTTCGGCGACTACCGCGCAAGCGTCGTCCCCGACGCAGAGTTCCGCCTCGACGGCGGCGCGATGTTCGGCGTCGTGCCGCGCGCCCTTTGGTCGAAGGTCGCGCCGCCCGACGCGGAGAACCGCGTGCGCCTGAACTGCAACTGCCTCTTCGTCGAGGCCGCCCGCGAGCGAATACTCGTCGAGACCGGCATAGGCGACAAGTTCTCCCCGCGCCACTCGGAGATGTACGGCGTGCGGCGCGAGCGCACGCTGGGCGAGACTCTGCGCGAAGTTGCGGGGTGCGCGCCCGAGGACGTGACCATAGTCGTCAACACGCACCTGCACTTCGACCACGCGGGCGGGAACACGCGGCTCGACGAAAGTGGCCGCGCGGTCCCCGCCTTCCCGAACGCGCGCTACTTCGTCTCGCGCGAGGAGTTCGAGCACGCAGAGCGCCCGCACGAGCGCGACCGCGCCAGCTACCTGCCCGAGAACTGGCGGCCAGTCGCCGAGACCGGACAGCTCGAATTGAAGCCCGCGCGCTACGAGGTGGTGCCGGGCCTCACGCTTGAGGCAGTGCCGGGCCACTCGCGCACGATGCAGTGCGTCAGGCTCGAGCGCGGCGGGCGCACGCTCTACGGCTTCGCAGACCTCGTGCCTACGCGCGCGCACCTGCCGCTCGCGTGGGTGATGGGCTACGACCTCTACCCCGTCGAGACGCTCGAGGCGAAGAGGCGCCTGCTGCCGCAGGCTGCGCGCGAGGGCTGGCTCTGCCTTTTCTACCACGACCCTGACGCCCCGCTCGCGCGCGTACATGAGGGCGAGGGCGGGAAGCTCACGGCCGCCCCCTGCGAATGAAACTGGGAACTTCCGTGCTTAGAAGAACCGCGCACAGCCTCGCTTTCATCCTCCTGCTCGCGCAAGCCGCGCCCGCGCAGGACGAGCGGCTCACGTCGCTGCTCGAAGGGGCCGTCACCTTCAGCCTGCCGGCCGAGTGGGCCGAGCAGAGGCACGTGGACGGGCCGAGGCACGGCTACGCGCACCTTAAAATCCCCTACGCCGAGGCCGAGCGCGCGGGGCAGACGGCGCGCGCCGCCCTGAGCGCCGGCGCCGTCCCGCCGGGCGTCACCGTCCGGCACATAAGCGACGGCGTCTATCAGAACAAGTACGAAGGGCTCGCAGTCATAAGAGACGACCTCGACGGCGACGAGTGGCGCACCGTGGTCTGGAAGGCTAAGTTCGACGCGGCGCCGTACCTCACGCTCCACCGCTTCGGCGTCTCAGCCGGCAAGCAGGTCGAGCTGATGGTCTCTCTCCCGCTCGTCGAGGGCGCGGGCGCAGACGCCTGGCTCGCCAGGGCCGTTGAGCAGTTCAACGCCGCGTGCGAGTCGCTTAAGATTGACGGTAAGAACAAGTTCGGCACCCGGCTCAAGCCGGACAAAATAACGGCAGCGCTGAAAGCGAAACGGTAAGACGATGACGAAAGCCGCAATAGGCATCATAGGGGGCAGCGGCCTCTACCAGATGCCCGAGTTGAAAGAGGTCGAAGAGGTAAGCGTGGGGACGCCGTTCGGGCCGCCGTCGGACGCCTTCATCGTCGGCAC
>DASPKR010000381.1:0-3997 GCA_035627975.1 Pyrinomonadaceae bacterium
TGAGGGCCATGAAGAGGCGGGGCATGATGGGGAAGTGGTAGTTCATGTGGAACTCGTCGCCGCCGCCGAAGTACTCGACCACGTCCTCGGGCCACTGGTTGGCCTCGCCGAGCAGCATGACGTTCCTGAACTTCGAGTCGATGTGGGCGCGCAGCAGCTTGACGAAGTCGTGCGTCTCGCGCAGGTTCTCGCAGTTCGTGCCCTCGCGCTCGTAGAGGTAGGGGACGGCGTCCACGCGGAAGCCGTCGATGCCCATCTCCAGCCAGAAGTCCACCACGTCGAACATCGCCTGGTGGACCTCCGGGTTGTCGTAGTTGAGGTCGGGCTCGTGGCTGAAGAAGCGGTGCCAGTAGAAGCTTTGGGCCTGCTCGCTCCAAGTCCAGTTCGACTTCTCCGTGTCTGTGAAGATTATGCGAGCCTCCGCGTACCTGTTCGGGTCGTCGCTCCAGACGTACCAGTCGCGCTTGGGCGAATCGGGCGAGGAGACGGCCTCCAGGAACCAGGGGTGCTGGTCGGAGGTGTGGTTGATGACGAGGTCGGTGATGACGCGTATGCCGCGCGCGTGGGCGGCGTCGAGGAACTCCTTGAAGTCCTCGACCGTGCCGTACTCGGGCAGTATCGAGTAGTAGTCGGCGATGTCGTAGCCGCCGTCGCGCAGGGGCGACTGGTACATCGGCAGCAGCCAGAGGCAGTCCACGCCCAGCCATTCGAGGTAGTCGAGCTTCTCGGTGAGGCCGCGGAAGTCGCCTATGCCGTCGCCGTTCGAGTCGTAGAAGCCGCGCACATAGACTTCGTAGAAGACCGCGTCCTTGTACCAGAGGGGGTCGTCGCGCAGATTCCCCGTCTCGGCCATGCCCTTCGCCCGCCTTTCCCTTTCGCGTCGTGTTGCTTTTGCCTGCAAGATAGCGGGAAGGCGGCAGGGAATGCAAGGAGGCAGTCGGGGGCCGGGGCGGCTGGACAAAAGTCCGATTATCGTTTATTTTCTCACCCTCGATACTGCAGGGGTTGCCGCCGACCCTCGCGACCACCGGCGCAATCGCTTCGATTGCAAAACCCTTTCACCTTCCAGCCAACCAAGCCGACGGAGAATTAGCATGCCCGCACTCTCGGATTACGCCCCGGCGAAGCTTAAAGCCTCGCTCGCCCGCGCCGCCTTCACGGCCCTTCTGGCGCTCGCCGCCCTCATCGCTACGGCGCCCGGCGCCCTCGCTCAGCACAACACGCCGACTATTAACGGCACCATCTCGGCCGGCGAGTACGGCGACCACGCCGAGGGCATGAACCAGAAGGCGACCGGCAGCGGCCAGACCTGGTACATGACCTGGGACAACACGAACCTCTACGTCGCCGTCACGAACGCCAACTTGGGCCAAGGGGTCGTCCTCTACATAGACCTCGAGCCGCAGACGGCCCCGCGCACGTGGGACAACAACACCAAAGGCAACCTCACCGGCGTCGCCTACGACGGCGCTAACTTCTCGCCGCTGCCGTTCCTCGCCGACTTCGTCGCCTACTTCAAGGACGGCTACCAGGAGTGCCGCCGCAAGGACAACGCGGGCGGCTGGACTTCGGCGACCGCGCCCTGCGGCACTTACCTGAGCGGCGCGGGCGACGTGCGCGAGCTGGCGATACCGTGGAGCGCCATCAGGGGCAACACCTCCGTCCGCCCGCTAGAGTTCAACTTCTTCGGCTATGCCGTCTCACACGACGGCTTCGTGTACGGGCAGATTCCCCAGGGGAACCCCGTCGGCAACGTCGGCACTTCGGCCACGGCCGACCGCTTCTACCGCGTGCGCAATACGGGGAACGGCACGAGCACCGAGCCCTTCTCGTCGGAGTACGGCAACTGCGTGGCGCCCCCGTCCGACCTTGAGGCCTGGTGGACTGGCAACGGCTACCGCGACGACATACAGGGCTCGAACCACCTGACGTTGCAGAACGGCTTGACGTTCGCCTCCGGCAAGGTGCGCTCCGCCTTCTCGCTCGACGGGGCGGACGACTACGCCGAGGCCGCCGACAGCGACTCGCTGAGCGTCACGGGCTCGCTGACCGTTGACGCGTGGATCAGCCTCTCGGCCTACCCGACCGCCGGCACCGAAGCCCCCATCGTGTCGAAGGGGAATACGCTGGGCGGGGCGACGGAGGGGAGTTACAGCCTGAGCGTGGACAACCTCGGCTTTCTTAGGATGTGCATCTGGTCGGGCGACGTTAGCAAATGCGTCACCGCCAGCAACCAGATACCCCTGAACACCTTCACGCACGTCGCCGGCGTCTTTAACAGCTTGACCCAGCAGCTGCACGCTTATCACGGCAACAACACGGGGACGTCGAGCACCGGCGTCTCAGCGATTGACGACAGCGGCGAGCCGCTGCTCATTGGCGCCGGGGACGTGGGGATTTCCGGCGCTACCTCAAGGCAGTTCTTCGCTGGCTTCATAGACGAGGTCGAAGTCTTCAGCCGCGCCCTCAGCTTCTCGGAGTTTAACGACATCACCCGCGCCGATAACGTCGGCAAGTGCGCCGCAGACCTCGTGGTCTCCTCGCCCTTCCCCGAAGGCCCCGCGTTCGTGGGCGATCAGGTGGAGACCACAATCACCATCGTCAACCAGGGCAACGCCACGGCCCAGGACGTTATCCTGACCGACACGCTGCCGGCCGGCTTCGAGGTCGTTAACGTCTCGCCCAGCGGCGGCGTCATCTGCTCGACCGCCGCCAACGTCGTGACGTGCGAATTAGGCGACATGCTCCCCAACGTTTCTTTCTTAAACGTGTCCATCACAGCGGAGGCCACGGCGCAGGGCGTGCTCACGAACTCCGCGCATGCCGAGAGCCCCTCGCCAGACCTGAAGCCGGGCAACGACAAGCTCTCCGAGGCGATAACGATCGTCGGCGTCAAGAGCGTCACCTTAACGACGCCCTCCGCGACGGGCGGCTGCTCCGGCACGGGCGCGACCGTGGCCGGCACAGTCACCTTCAACCGCCCCGCCCCGCGCGACGGCACGCTGACACTTGGCAGCAGCAACAACGGCGCGGCGTCCCCGACCGACACGTCCGTCTCGTTCCTGGCAGGCGCAACGACCGTGCCCTTTACAGTCTCGCTCGGCACGGTGACTTCGAGCACGCAGGTCGCCATAACCGCCACGCTCGACACCGGCGCGCCCGGCGGCTCCACCACGCTCACCGTCAAGCCGATACAGATTCTGAGCTTCGTGCTCGCCTCGAACAGCGTGACGGGCGGCAACAGCGTCAACGGCACCGTGACGCTCACGTGCGCGCCGGCCGCCGGCACGACCGTCGGGCTCTCGACCAACAGGCCGAGCGTGACGGCGATAACGCCGTCGCCGTTCGCGGTCGGCCCCGACACCTCGTCGGGCAGCTTCACCATCAACACCAACCCCGTCGCCTCGCCGACGACGGCGACCATCACGGCGACGCTAAACGGCAAGTCGTTCACGCAGAAGCTCACCATCAACCCGTAGCCGCGGCGGGCGCACTTCCGCCTCTCAAGCCTTGCGGGGCGCCGAGACTCGAAAGAGTTCCGGCGCCCCGCAAGTTTTTTCGCCGCGCGCATTCTAAGGTCGAAGCGAAGCGGGTCTCCCCCGTCAAAGAAATTTTATGCGGCGCGCCCCTCCTCGCGGGGGCTTAAGCGGAGGTGTGTGTGATGTGTAAAGCTGTAAAGGTGTCGAAGAGTTGGCGGTTGGTGGTCGCGCTGTCGCTCGTCGCGGCGGCCGCGATCGCCGGGCAACGCTCAGGCGCGGGGGCGAGCGTGAAGTCGAAGCGCGAGAAGCCGGCCGCGGGGGCGGCCCCGAAGATGTTGAAGGTGGACTTGAACAAGGCGGTCAAGGTTGACTTAAAGGTTACGGAAGATTTGAAGCCGGCCGCCTTCAAGACCGCGGACGGCCGCACGGGCTGGGCCGTGCGCATCCCCGGCGGGCGCCCCATCGCCACGCCGGCCTACGCGGGCGGCACCCTCTTCGTCGGCGGCGGCTACGGCTCG
>DASPKR010000382.1:0-3110 GCA_035627975.1 Pyrinomonadaceae bacterium
TAGAACGGTTTTCGATGATTTCAAATTTGCCATTTCAAATTTGAAATTTCAGAGTTACCCCTGGCGCTGCTTGTGCTTGGGGTTCGTGCAGATCACGCGCACCACGCCCTTGCGGTGGATGATCTTGCAGTTGTCGCACATTTTCTTGACCGAAGCCCTGACCTTCATTGCTACCTCGCCCTCCCCGGGAGACCTGCCTCACTTGTAGCGGTACGTTATCCGCCCCCGGTTCAAATCGTACGGCGAAAGCTCCACCAAAACCCTGTCGCCCGGCAGTATGCGTATGAAGTTCTTCCGCATCTTTCCCGAGACGTGCGCCAGAACCTGGTGTTTGCTCTCCTCAAGCTCGACGCGGAACATCGCGTTGGGGAGAGTCTCGATGACTTTAGCCATCACCTCAATCGCTTCTTCTTTCGCCATACCCTGTAAAACAAACTCGGGTGAAAAATCGAAGCGGCTGGCAAACTGCGAATAATAACACACTTACCGCCGGGCTCCAAGCCGCGGCTGGCGCGTCTCAAACCCCTACACCGTCGGCCTGCGCGGCCGGCTCTGCAAGGCGCGTAAGAACCTCCGGCCCCTCCTCCGTGACGGCGACCGTGTGCTCGACGTGGGCGCTCGGCTGCCCGTCTATGGTGACGACCGTCCAGCCGTCCGACAGAGTCCTGGTGCGGTGCGTCCCCATGTTTATCATCGGCTCCAGGGCGAAGACGTAGCCGGCCTTTATCTTGGGGCCGGTGCCGGGCTTCCCGTAGTTCGGTATCTGCGGGTCTTCGTGCATGCGGCGGCCTATGCCGTGGCCGACGTACTCGCGCACGATGCCGTAGCCGTAAGATTCGGCGTGCGACTGCACGGCCCAGCCGATGTCGCCCAGGTGCCTGCCCGGCCGGCACTCGTTGATTGCGCGCTCCAGGCATTCCTCGGTGACGCGTATCAGCTTGAGCCTATCCTCGCTCACCTGACCGATGGGGACGGTCGTCGCCGTGTCGCCGACGAAGCCGCCCAGCGTCGCGCCCACGTCCACCGAGAAGATGTCGCCCTCCTGGAGGGCGTAGGTCGAGGGGAAGCCGTGGACGACCTGCTCGTTGACCGAGGCGCAGATGGAGAAGGGGAAGCCGTGGTAGCCCTTGAAGGTCGGCAGGGCGCCGGCGTCGCGTATCATCTTCTCGGCCGCCATGTCGAGCTCGAGCGTGGTGACGCCGGGCCGCGCCATGCGCCGCAGCTCCTCGCGCACCTGCGCGACTAGCCGGCCGGCGGCCCTCATCTTCTCAAGCTCTTTCCTAGACTTCCCGATAATCATCGTAGTGGAGAGTTAAGACGGCTTCCTTCTCGTCATTCGCGGCCCTTCACAATCTTCTCAACGTCCGCGTAGATCGCCTCAGCGTCGCGCGTGCCTTCGACGCGGCGGAGGCGCCCCGTGCGTTCGTAGTAGTCGAGCAGCGGGCGCGTGTCGCGCTCGTATGTGGCGAGCCGAGCCTTGATGGTCTCGGCGTTGTCGTCCGCGCGCTGCTTGAGCCGAGCCTCGGGGTGGAGGTCGCAGGCGCCCTCTGCCTTCGGCGGCTTGAAGTAGATGTTGTAAATCTCGCCGCAGACGGGGCAACTACGGCGGCCCGTTACGCGCTTCTCTAAAACGTCGAACGGCACGTCAACTAGCACGGCCAGAAGCTCGTGGCCCTGCCCGGCGGCCAGGCCTTCGAGCATCTCGGCCTGCGGCGTCGTGCGCGGGAAGCCGTCGAGGACGTAGCCCGAGCGGCAGTCTTCGCGGGCCGTGCGCTCCTGCACGATGCGTATTGTCAAATCGTCGGGGACGAGGGCGCCCGACGCGAGTATGCGCCGCACCTCGTCGGCCAGTGGCGAGTCGGAGTTCTTCAGGGCGCGGAACATGTCGCCCGTAGAAATCTGCGGCAGGCCCAGGCGCTCTTGCAGCAGCCGCGCCTGCGTCCCCTTCCCCGCCCCCGGCGCCCCCATCAGGACGATTATCTTCGACATAAGTTAGAGACTAGAGGCTAGGGGCTGGTTACTGCTAGCCCCTAGCTTACCCTCTGCGCCCGCGCAGGCGGCTGCCCGGCCCGAAGAAGCCCTCGTAGTTGCGCATCACTAGCTGGGCCTCAATCTGCTGGGCCGTGTCCATCGCGACGCCTACTAGAATCAGGAGCGACGTGCCGCCGAAGTAGAACTGGTAGCCCATGCCGTGCGGTATCCACCCCAAGCCCGGCGTCCCCGTGACGAACTCGTCGAGGCGCGCGCCGACGAACGGCAGGCGGCCGACGTTGAAGCCGCTCAGCATCACCTGCGGGATGAGCGCGACGAGCGCGAGATAGACGGCGCCCACGGTAGTCAGCCGCGTCAGAATCGTGTTCAGGAACTCGGCGGTGTTTCGGCCGGGCCGTATGCCGGGGATGAAGCCGCCGTGCTTGCGGAGGTTGTCCGACACCTCTTCGACGTTGAAGATGATCGTGATGTAGAAGAAGGTGAACAGCACGATGAGCGACGCGAAGAGCAGCTCGTAGTAGGGGTCGCCGCCGTGGAACGACTGGAAGAAGGTGTGCACCCTCATCAGGAACGAGTTCGGGTTGCTCGTGTCGGGCTGGAAGAACTGCAAGACGGTCTGCGGTATCGCCAGCACCGACGAGGCGAAGATGACGGGGATGACGCCGCCCATGTTTATCTTGATGGGCATGTGCGTCTGCTGCCCGCCGACGAGCTGGCGCCCGACGTGGCGCTTCGCGTAGGAGATCGGCACCTTGCGGCGCGCAGTCTCGACGAAGACGATGAAGGCTATGAGCGCCAGCAGCAGTATGACGAGCGCGATGACGCCGATGACGGCGAACGTGTCGCCGCTGCGGAGCTTCGCGAAGACCTGCTGCACGCCGCTCGGCAGACCTATGACGATACCGGCGAAGATGAGGAGTGAGATGCCGTTGCCGATGCCGCGCTCGGTTATCTGCTCGCCCAGCCACATGACGAAGATGGTGCCGGTCGTCAGCGTGACGGTTATCATCGCGACGGCGCCCCACGATGCCTCTATCACGTCGTTGGCCTGGAGCCAGCGGGCGACGATGAAGGTCTGGAACAGGCAGAGCACCACGGTCAGGTAGCGGGTGTACTGG
>DASPKR010000383.1:0-8392 GCA_035627975.1 Pyrinomonadaceae bacterium
ATGGCGGCCGCCCCCAAGGAGTTGGCCGACGCCTTCGCCTACTTCAACTCGGCCGCGAGCCGCGAGGCCCTCGCCGCCGACGCGCGGAAGGCCGCCGGGATGATACGCGACGGGCGGCACCCCGCGGGCGGCAACAGCTTCATCAAGGTCGGCTCCTACATGGCCGCGAGGCTCAAAGAGAAGAACGGCGCGGCCGGCTACGAGAAGTATTACAGGGCGGGCGCCATCCCCTTCTTCGCGGACTACGTGCGGCTGTACAAGTCGGGCGCGGCCTCCGTGCCGAAGGAACTTCGCTTCACGCCCTCTTTCGAGAGGCTCATAGAGCGCTGGGAGTCGGACTGGGCGCGCACCTGGAACGACTACACGCGCTCCGTCGTGCTCACGCAGGCGACCGACTTCGGCGCGGTCGGCGCGCGCCTCAGGAAGGAGTTCGCGGGCGCGGAAGTCTATCCCGACTTCACGCGCGAGTTGCAGCCGATACAGCAGGGCGTGGCGGCGCTGCACGCGGCCAAGCTCGGCGTTGACCTCTACCCGCACTCCGACGAGCTGCTCTTCAACTGGGCCTACTTCATGATCATCACCGAGCAGTCGGAGGCCGGGCGCGAGGCGCTCAGGCGGATAGCCCCCGACCGCGAGCGGCCGGTCGTCTATTTCCGCCGCGCCTTCGAGTCGAACCCCTCGGGCGTGATGAGCGCGCGGACTTTCTTGGACCTCGGCGGGCGCTGGCTCCGCCGGCCCGAGATGACGGAGGCCGGCTTCGAGTTCGTGAGCGCGGGCGTCGAGCTTCACCCGAAGGAGGCGGCGCTGCACGACATGCTCGGCGACTTCCTCCTGCGCAAGGGCCAGAGGGAGCGGGCCGCCGAGTCGTACCGCAAGGCCCTGGAGTTAGACCCGAAACTGTCGAAGGGCGCGGCGCTCGGGGAGTACGTCGAGCGCAAGGCCGAGGCGGCGGCCGCCGCGGCGAAGGCGAAACGGTAAGGTTTAAGTCATGCAAAAGCTCGCTGAAGTTTGCATCAGGCGCCCGGTCTTCGCGGCGATGCTGATCCTGTCGCTCGTCGTCGTGGGCGCGGCGAGCTATTTCCGCCTCGGCGTTGACCGCTTCCCGTCCGTTGACCTGCCGACGGTGAGCGTCCGAACCACGCTGCCCGGCGCGTCGGCCGAGGAGATGGAGACGCTCGTCTCGCAGCCCGTCGAGGAGGTCGTCAACACCGTTGACGGCATAGACGAGCTGCGCTCGATCTCGGGCGCGGGCACTTCGCTCGTCATCGCCACCTTCAAGCTCGACCGCGACCTGGAGACGGCCGCGCAGGACGTGCGCGACCGCGTCGCGACCGTCGTGCGCCGCCTCCCCGAGGACATACAGCCGCCGGTCGTGCAGAAGTTCAATAACGACAGCTCGCCGGTGATGACGCTCGCGCTCTCGGGCGAACGCTCCCTGCGCGAGCTGACGGAGCTGGGCGACAAGATCGCACGCGTGCAGTTCGAGCGCGTCGGCGGCGTGGGCGAGGTGAGCGTCGTCGGCGGCATCCAGCGCGCCATAAACGTCTGGATTGATGCCGACCGCCTCGCCGCGTACCAGATACCCATCACGGCCGTGCAGCAGGCGCTCGCGCGCCAGAACGCGGACATCCCCGGCGGCAACGTCACGACGGGCCGGCAGGAGCTCGTGCTGCGCACGATGGGCCGCTTCACAGACCCGCGCGAGTTCAACGAGCTCGTCGTCGCGAACGTCGGCGGCTCGCCCGTGCGCCTGCGCGACGTGGGCCGCGTCGAGGACGGGACGAAGGAGCAGCGCTCGCTCGCGCGCCTGAACGGCGTGCCGACCGTCCAGCTACAGATACGGCGGCAGTCGGGCGCCAACACCATCGAGGTCATCAACGGCGTGAAGGCCGCGATGCCGCGCGTGGCGGCGCAGCTCCCGGAGGACGTGAAGTTCGAGGTCATCCGCGACCAGTCGCGCTACATCGAGGCCGCGCTCCACGAGATTCAGGTTCACCTGGTCCTGGGCAGCATACTCGCCTGCGGCGTCGTGCTGCTCTTCATGCGCAACTGGCGCTCAACGCTAATCGCGGGCGTCGCCATCCCGGCCTCCGTCATCTCGACCTTCGCCATGATGGAGGCGCTCGACTTCACGCTCAACAGCGTGACGATGCTCGCGCTCGTGCTGATGGTGGGCGTCGTGATTGACGACGCGATAGTAGTCCTCGAGAACATCTTCCGCTTCGTAGAGGAGAAGAAGATGTCGCCGATGGAGGCGGCGCGCGAGGCCACGGCCGACATCGGCCTAGCCGTCATGGCGACGACGCTTTCGCTCGTCGTCATCTTCCTGCCCGTCTCGTTCATGTCGTCCATCTCGGGCCGCTTCCTCTACCAGTTCGGCATCACGGCGGCTGTGGCGATAATGGTGTCGCTGCTGGTCTCGTTCACGCTGACGCCGATGATGTCGTCGCGGCTTCTGCGCTCGAGCGACGCCGGGGGGCACGGCCACGGCGGCGAGGCCGCCTCGCGAAAGGGCTTTTACTCGTGGATTGACCGCGGCTACACGCGGCTGCTGAAGTTCTCGATGCGCCACAGGCTGGCCGTCTCAGCCTTCGCCCTGCTCGTCGTGGCCTCGAGCGTGCCGCTCTACGGCGCGGTCAAGCAGGAGTTCATACCAAGCAACGTTGACGAGGCCGAGTTCGAGGTCTCCGTCAGCGCGCCCGAGGGGACGAACCTCGCCTCGATGAACGAGGCGATGCTCGTCATCGAGAACGAAGTGGCGCGCACGCCCGGCGTCCGAATGGTGCTCTCTTCGGCGGGCGGCGGCTTCCTCGGCGGCGTTAACCAGGGCGACATATACGTGCGCATCGCGCCGCACGAGGAGCGCATGCTCTCGTTCACGCGCGTCTGGCACGAGCTGCTCGAAGGCAACCCGCTGAACGCCTTCCGCGGCAACTACACGCAGCAGGACGTGATGACCGAGGTGCGAAGGCGCCTCCGCAAGTACGCGCCGCTGCGCGCGGGCGTGCGCAACGTGACCTCGTTCAACTTCGGCGGCGGCCGTACCGACATTGACTTCAACCTGCGCGGCCCCGAGCTCGGCGAGCTCGTCCGCTACGCCGAAGACCTGCGCGAGCGCTCCGAGAAGGTAGGCGGCATCGTTGACGCGGACACCAGCCTGAAGCTCAACAAGCCGGAGCTTCGCGTCGAGATTGACCGCGAGCGCGCGGCCACGCTCGGCGTCAACACGTCCGACATCGCCAACAGCTTGCGCGTCATGGTGGGCGGCGACGAGGAGGCCACGCGCTACCACGACGCCTCGGTGAACGAAGCCTACGACGTGCAACTGCGACTGACCGAGCGCGACCGCAACGACCCGCGCATACTCGGCCAGCTATACGTCCCTTCGTCGCGCGGCGGGCTCGTGCGCCTCGACAACCTCGTGAAGGTCAGGCGCGACACTGCGCCGTCGCGCATAGACCGCCTCGACCGCCAGCGGCAGGTGTCGGTGCGCGCGTCGGTCGCGCCCGGCTACGCGCTGGCAGACCGCATCGAAGCGCTCAGGGCGGAGGTCGCGCGCATGAACCTGCCGGCCGCGTACACGACCGCCATCTCGGGCCGCGGCCGCGAGCTTGAGCGCACCTTCTACGAGTTCATCTGGGCGTTCCTGCTCTCGGTCATCTTCATGTACATGATCCTGGCCTCGCAGTTCGAGAGCACCATCCACCCGGTCACGATACTGCTGAGCCTTCCGCTCGCCGTCCCGTTCGCGCTGCTCTCGCAGTGGGCTACGGGCGACACCTTAAACCTCTACTCGGCGCTCGGCATACTCGTCCTGTTCGGCGTGGTGAAGAAGAACTCGATCCTACAGATTGACCACATGAACAACCTTCGGGCGAAGGGGTGGGAGCGCGGCGAGGCCATCATACAGGGCAACCGCGACCGACTGCGGCCGATCCTTATGACGACGCTCGCGCTCGTCGCAGGCATGCTCCCGCTCGCTCTGGGGACGGGGCCGGGCGCGGAGGAGCGGCGCTCCATCGCCGTCGTCGTCATCGGCGGTCAGACGCTCTCGCTCCTGCTGACGCTGCTGGTGACGCCGGTCGCCTACTCCGTCTTCGACGACATAGGCTCGACCGCGTGGTGGCGCTCCTCCTTCGGCCGCGCGGCGGCGCTGCCCGGCCGCGCCGCCGCAGGGGCTCGGGCTGCCTTCGCACGCAGGCGCGCGACGGAAGGCGACGAGCCGGAGGCTAACGCCCCCGGCGCGCGCGAGGCCGGCGCGGGCGGCGACTGAGGCGGCCGCCGCTTTCAGGTCTCGACCGAGGGCTCGTAGCCGGAGGCTTCGAGGCCGAACGTCCATGCGACGGCCTCCCGCGCGGTCTTCACGTTCGGCGGGACGCGGAGGAAGTAGTCCTTGTGCGAGCCGTCGGGCTCGGGCGTCGAGTTGCGAACCTTCACCATCACGAGCGGCTCGTCGCCGTCCATGTCGCGCAGGTAGAGCGTGCCGAGCTCGCCCTCGTCTATCACGCGCGCGTTACCGTCGAGCAGGAACCGCTCCGCCCCGTACAGCTCTATGAGCACGCGCCGAAGCTCCACGTTCCACTCGTCGTCAATCGTCCTGACGGTCATCCGCTCACGCCCCTTGATTATCTCGGGCGGCACCTCCGTCCCGCGCCACGCGTAGAACTCGAGGCCGTCCCGGTAGGCGAGCGCCGGCCCCGTGCCGCTGTGCAGGCGCCCCGACTCGTCGCAGCCCACGGCCGTTGGCCTCTCGGTCAGGATGGCGATTCTGCGCATCGGCCACCACCAGCCCGCCTCCCGGCTCAGCTCGAAGAGCGCGGCGAGGGCCTGCGCGTCTCCGACGCCCCCGCTCGCCGACGTCAGTTGCTCGCAGCGCGCCAGCCAGCCCGCGTCGTGCGTCCCCCGGCCGCAGTCTTCGAGGTTGCGCATCAGCCGGAAAGGGTGCTCTAGCATCTTCTCGGCAGTCGCGGTCGCGCGGAAAATTTCGAGCGACCTTCGCCAGACCCGCGGCCTCATCGCCCGCGGCGTCTGAGGCGCCATCTTCTCGCCGAGCTTAGTGAGGACTTCCGACTTTAGCCGCTCCGTCGTGTAAGCGCCGGGGCCGGGCTCTACGTCGTGCCACTTGTCCCAATACTCGTCGTACCTGCGCCTCTCGGGGAAGAGCGCGCGGAGGTGCCGCCGCACGGCCCTCGCCGCGCGCTCGCAAAGCTCTCGCACGCGGGCGAACTCGGGCGCGCCGGGCGGCGGGTCGGATTCGAGTGCCACTTCGCGCAGCCCGCCCAGCAGCCTGTCGAAGACGGGCTCTTGCGCGGGCTGCATGGCGGTCGCGGCTATCGCGCCCTCGAAGGGCGAGTCGAGCCAGACGAAGCCGGCGGGCGGCTTCATCCCCTTCGCCCTATAAAGTGCGGACAGCGCACGCTCGGCCACCTCGCGGTCGCACGGCCCCGCGGAGAGGGCGACGGAGAGCCACCTGTCGGCTGTCTCACGGGGTGAGGCGCCGGGCGTTTGGTCGAGGGGGAGCATCCTTCGGGGTGGGTTTCAGTCGAGGACGTAGCGGCTGTCTTCGCCCTCGTCGTCTTCTTCGTCGCCCGGGAGCGGCGGGACGTACTCGCGCTGGCGCACGACACGGTAGGTGCCGGGCGGCAGGTGTATGGTGTCGTGCTCCTCGTGGCGGAGCGAGATGCCGCGAGGGGTCACGAGGAACCGCTCGCCGCTCTCCAGTTCAATCAGCTCGGCCTCGGCCTCCTCGACGGCGTGGGCGTGGCCGGTCGCCTCGCCGTATGCGAGGATGACGCGGCCGCCGTCTCGCGGCACGACTTTGTGAGGGAGCGACTTAACTTCGCCGTCGAAACTTTCGAGGAAAACGTCGCCCTGTCGGTATTGTCTCTTCCGTTCGGCCAAGTCTTTAATTCCTTTCGGCGGGGGGCAAAACTCTTACGCGCGGCGGCGCGCGGTGTGCTAAGCTTGCCGGCAATGATATTCGAGCCGCGCCGCCGGGGCAAAGGCCCGCGCCGGGGCGGCGCTGAAAATCCTACGGCGCGGCATTCAATCTCGGGAATGGCTAATCGCTTAGTCGGCAGGCCCGTCCCCCGCAAGGAGGGGCGTGAGAAGGTCACGGGCGCGGCGCGCTACGCCGACGACCTCTCGATGCCGGGTATGCTCCACGGCGCGACCGTCCGCAGCCCCGCCGCGCGCGGCCGCGTGCGCGAGATAGTTTTCGGCGACGGCGTGCCTTGGGACGAGTTCACCGTAGTCACAGCCGCAGACATCCCCGGCAAGAACGCCGTCGCGCTCATCCTCCTCGACCAGCCGTACCTTGCCGACGGCGTCGTCAACCACCCCGAGGAGCCCGTCGTGCTGCTCGCCCACGAGGACAAACACCTCGTCGAAGAGGCGCGCCGCCTCGTCCGCGTCGAGGTCGAGCCGCTCCCCGCAGTCTTCACCATAGAAGAGTCGCTTGAGAAAAAAGAGGTCGTCTGGGGCGAGGACAACGTCTTCAAGTCCTTTTTAGTCGAGAAGGGCAACGTTGACGACGTTTGGGACGAGGCCGACTTTATAGTCGAGGGCGAGTACCGGACGGGAGCGCAAGAGCACCTCTACATCGAGACGAACGGCGCCCTCGCCGTCGCCAACCCGCGGACGGGCGTCACCGTCTGGGGCTCGATGCAATGCCCGTACTACGTCCACAAGGCCCTCGTCAAACTATTCGACCTGCCGGAGGATAAAATCCGCGTAGTGCAGACCGAGACGGGCGGGGGCTTCGGCGGCAAGGAGGAGTACCCCTCGATGATCGCGGGCCACGCCGCTCTGCTCGCGTGGAAGTCGGGCCGCCCCGTCAAGATAATCTACGACCGCGCCGAGGACATGACGGCGACGACGAAGCGCCACCCTTCGCGCACGCGCCACCGAACGGCCGTCACGCGCGACGGCAAGCTACTCGGGATGGAGATAGACTTCGTCGTTGACGGCGGCGCCTACGCGACGCTCTCTTCGGTCGTGCTCTCGCGCGGCACGATTCACGCCGCCGGGCCTTACTCCTGCCCGAACGTGCGCATCAAGTCGCGCGCCGTGGCGACGAACGCGCCGCCGCACGGCGCCTTCCGCGGCTTCGGCGCGCCGCAGAGCATATTCGCGTTAGAGCGCCACATGGACAAGGTCGCCGCGGCCGTCGGGCTCTCGCCCGAAGAGTTCCGACGCCGCAACTTCATACGGCGCGGAGAGACGACCGCCACGGGCCAGGTCATACGCGAGGACGTTGACCTCGCGGCGCTGCTAGACCGCGCCTTCGAGCTCTCGGATTACCGCGCCAAGCGCGAGCGCTTCTCGCGCGAGAACCCGACGGGCAGGGTGAAGCGCGGCATAGGCTTCGCCACCTTCATGCACGGCGCGGGCTTCACCGGCTCGGGCGAGCAGTTCCTGCAATCGGTCGTCGGCTGCGAGGCCACAAGTGAGGGGCGCGTGCGCGTCCTCGCCGCGAGCACCGAGATAGGGCAGGGGACTAACACCGTCTTCGCGCAGATAGCCGCTGACGCGCTCGGGCTCGACTTCGACCGCGTAGAGGTCTGCCGGCCCGACACCGGCAACGTACCGAACAGCGGCCCGACGGTCGCCTCCCGCACCTGCATGATAGTCGGAAAGCTAGTCGAGTCTGCCGCCCTCGGCCTCAAGCAGTCGCTCGTCGCGGCCGGCCTCCTCGGCGAGCCCTACACGCAAGACGACTTCGAGCGCGCGTGCCGCGAGCACCTCGCCACCCGCGGCCCCCTGAAGACCTTCAGCCAGTACGCGCAGCCCGAGGACATTCGCTGGGACGACGAGAAGTACCGCGGCGACGCCTACGGCGCCTACGCCTGGGCCGCATACGTCGCCGAGGTGAGCGTGGACGCCGTCACCTATGAGGCGCGCGTCGAGGACTTCGTCGCCGTGCAGGAGGTGGGCCGTGTCATACACCCCGTGCTCGCGGCCGGGCAGATAGAGGGCGGCGTCGCGCAAGGGATAGGCTTCTCGCTCTACGAGTCGGTCGCGTGGCGCGGCGGCGTGATGGCGAACGGCCAGATGACGAACTACATCATCCCGACCTCGGCCGACATCCCGCCCATACGCGTTGACTTCGCCGAGAACCCCTACGAGCGCGGCCCCGCTGGCGCCAAAGGCATCGGCGAGCTACCGATGGACGGCCCCGCCCCCGCCATACTAAACGCGATAGAGCACGCGACCGGCGTCGCGTTCAACTTCGTCCCGCTCATGCCGGAAGATCTGATGGAAGCGCTCGAAGGATGAAGACGGAAGAGACGAAAGCCGGGCCGGGCAAGCTGTCAGTCAGCTTCGAGGTGAACGGCCGGGAGGCGACGGTCGAAGCCTACCCGATGGCGAGGCTGCTCGACGTGCTGCGCGA
>DASPKR010000384.1:0-2591 GCA_035627975.1 Pyrinomonadaceae bacterium
TCCCCGAGGGGATGCCGGACGAGCAGGCGCTCTTCCTCTCCGACATCTTCCCGACCGGCTACATGGGCGCCGAGATGTGCGACATAAAGCCGGGCGATACCATCGCCGTGTGGGGCTGCGGCCCCGTCGGTCAGTTCGCGATTGCGAGCGCGCGCCTGCTCGGCGCCGAGCGCGTCATAGGCATTGACCGCTTCCCCGAGCGGCTCCGCATGGCGCGCGACGGCGCGAAGGCCGACGACACGATCAACTACGAGGAGCAGAACGTCCATGACGCTCTGATGGAGATGACGGGCGGCCGCGGCCCCGACGCCTGCATTGACGCCGTCGGCCTCGAAGCGCACGGCGGCCACGGCATCGTTTACGCCTACGACCGCGCCAAGCAGGCCGTGATGGGAGAGACCGACCGGCCCATCGCGCTGCGCGAGGCCATCATGGCCTGCCGCAACGGCGGCACGGTGTCGGTCATAGGGGTTTACGGCGGGCTGATTGACAAGTTCCCGATGGGCTCTTTCATGAACCGCAGTCTGACGATGAGGACGGGCCAGTGCCACGTGCAGCGCTACTGGGGCCAACTGCTCGAAAGGATAGAGAAGGGCGAGATTGACCCCGGCTTCGTCATCACGCACCGCATGCGCCTCGACGACGCCCCGCACGGCTTCGACATCTTCAGCAACAAGGAAGACGACTGCATCAAGATCGTGCTTAAGCCGTAGAGGCGGCTCGGAACGGCCTGTCGCTAAAAGCACTGGGGAGGCCCCGACTCGGGGCCTCCCCAGTGCTTTTAGCTTGTCCCTTGGTCGAGTCGGCCGCTAGCGGAAGTCTCTGATGAGGACGACGCCGGTTGTCTCGACGCTGCGGGTAGCGACGAGGCGGCCGTCGCGCGACCAGTCGTAGGCGGCGACGCCGTCGGACTTGAAGTCCGTCAACTGCACCGGCTTCTTGCCCGAGAGCGGCTGCATCCAGACGTTGTTCGTCCCCGAGCGGTCGTCGAGGAAGGCTATGCCGCGGTTGTCGGGCATCCAGACGGTGTTGGCGCGGAAGGTCGGCGGGATGTCGAAGAGCTTTGTGGGCTCGCCCCCCTCGATGGGGACGACGGCGAGCTTAGCCGGCCCGCCCGGCCCCGCCGGGCCGTAGGTGCAGACGAAGGACTTGCCGTCCGGCGAGACGAAGGGCCACGACGCCGGCCTCTCCGTCAGCGCGACCGCGTCGCCTCCGTCAATCGGCACCTTCCAGACGGCGTTCCTCTGCGCGAACCCGACCGTCGCATAGACGACCCAGCGCCCATCCGGCGTGACGTGCGGGAAGTTCTCGCCCTTGCCCGAGGTGAGCCGCACCGGGTTCGAGCCGTCAGCGTCCATGCGCCAGATGTTGAACGGGCCTGCGCGGTTCGAGACGAAGACGACGTAGCGGCCGTCGGGCGAAGCGGACGGGCCGTAGTTGGAGCGCGCGCCCACGGTCAACTGCCTCTGCCCAGTCCCGTCCGAGTTCATCACCCAAAGCTCCCAGTTGCCGCTCGCGGCCGAAGAGTAGATGATGCGCCCGTCCGTCATCCACGCCACGCCGTAGAAGCCGTCGAACTTGCCGGCGCCCGTGGTTATCTGCCGCGCCCGCGCCGCGTCGCCGCCCGGCGCGACCCATATGTTGGGGTTGCGGTCGGTCTGCACGGAGACCATCGCGCTGCCGTCCGCCGTCAGGCTCACGTCCACGTAGGAGTTCAGGTCGTTGGTCACGCGGCGGACTTCGCCCGAGGGTACAGGAGCCCCCAAATCTGCTGCGGGCTCAGCTCCTGCTCCGCGGCGCTCAGCACGAGCCCGCCGTCGGGCAGCCACGCCATCGCGTTTATGTTGAACCAGCGCTCGTCGGTCAGGCGCGTCTCGGCGCCGGTCGCGACGTCGAAGGAGGTGACGCCCATGTTGGGGTTCCCCACCTCGTAGTTGCTCGTCGAGGCGAAGACGCACGCGATCTTATCGCCGTCGGGCGACCATGCGGGCAGCACCAGCGGCGAGCCGGGCTTGCCGCGCGCGAGCGTGCGCTCCTCGCCCCCGCCCTCGGCGGGCGCGACGACGAGAGAGGTGCCGGTCATCACTTGCCCGCGTATGAAGGTCATCTGTTTGCCGTCGCGCGAGAAGCTGACGGGGCTGCTCAACTCGTCCAATATCTTTTTCGTCGCGCCGCCGAGCACGGGCACGCGGAAGAGGGAGGGGGCCTGCTGTACGCCGTCGCGGACGGACGCGAAATAGACGTGCGAGCTGTCGGGCGAGAAGGTGACGCCGAAGTAGAAGACGCCGGGCGAGGGCTCCACTATCCGCTGGCTGTTGCTGGCGGCCGCGACCTGCCTGACCCATACGCTGGCCGAGCCGTTCTCATTAATGACGTAAGCGAGGTACTGGCCGTCGGGCGAGACGGCGGCCGTCACCACCGTGCCGGCGACGGGCAGCCGCGTTATCTTCATCGTCTGGAAGCCGGCCTGACGCCGCGGCTCGACGTGGCCGGGCAGCACGAACCTGTAGATGAGGAAGGTCAGCCCGCCCGCCGCCAGAAGCACGGCGAGCGCGATGAGCACGGCCGCGCGCACGGGCCGCCCCGCGCCC
>DASPKR010000385.1:0-4475 GCA_035627975.1 Pyrinomonadaceae bacterium
GAGCAGGTCGTCCGCCGCGTAATCTAATACTTGCGACCTCCCGCAGCCGAAGCCGTACCAGATTTTACTGCCCTGCTCGGGCGAAGAGAGGTAGAAGAGGAACTGCTGGCCGACCAAGCGCTCGCTGAAAGTCCATATGCAGTCGGCGCCGCCGCCCTGCGCGAAGACCAGCTCTTCGCCGGCCTTCAGGCCGCCTTTATAGACCCGCTCGACGCGCATCGTGGTTGACTTAACGCCGTCCACGTAATGCTCTCGGTCGCCGATGCGGCCCTCGGGGGCCGCCTTCTCGGATTTCTCCACGGAGACGGCCCTCGTGACGACGACATGGTCTGCGGCCTCGAAGGCTTCGAGCACGGTCGGCGTCGGGCCACACGAGCACGCGCGTGCCTCGCGCGCCCCGAAAAGAAGCGCGAGCGCCAGAGACGCCAGCAGAAACGAGAGCCGGCGTGTGTGGGACATATAGACCTCCGACCCTTCGCCCGGCGCGCCCTCAGTGGTCGCGCCGGGCGCCTCCGGGCAGGTCGCCCTGGTAAATCTCGGCGCCGGAGGAGACGAACTCGGCGGCCTTGTCGCGCATGCCGGCGGCGAGCGCCGAGTGCTCGTCCATGCCCTTCTCGCGCGCGTAGTCGCGCACGTCCTGCGTTATCTTCATCGAGCAGAAGTGCGGCCCGCACATCGAGCAGAAGTGCGCGAGCTTTGCGCCCTCCTGCGGGAGCGTCTCGTCGTGGTACTCGCGC
The DNA here is from genome assembly GCA_035627975.1 of Pyrinomonadaceae bacterium. Taxonomy (GTDB): domain Bacteria; phylum Acidobacteriota; class Blastocatellia; order Pyrinomonadales; family Pyrinomonadaceae; genus QHXN01. The sequence goes on from DASPKR010000385.1 coordinate 738, forward strand.
GCCACCTCCGGGTCGAGCGAGAGGTTGAACTGATCCTCCCAGCGGAACTCGAAGCGCGCCTTCGACAAGGCGTTGTCTCGGAGCTGCGCGCCGGGGTGGCCTTTTGCGAGGTCGGCCGCGTGCGCGGCCAGGCGGTAGGCGATGACCCCGTCTTTGACGTCCTGACGGTTCGGCAGGCCGAGGTGCTCTTTAGGCGTGACGTAGCAGAGCATGGCGGTGCCGAACCAGCCTATCATCGCCGCGCCTACGGCCGAGGTGATGTGGTCGTAGCCGGGCGCAACGTCCGTGACCAGCGGCCCGAGCGTGTAGAAGGGGGCCTCGCCGCACACTTCGAGCTGGCGCTCGACGTTCTCGCGCACTAAGTGCATAGGCACGTGGCCCGGCCCCTCTATCATCACCTGACAGTCCATCTCCCATGCGATGCGCGTAAGCTCGCCCAGGGTTTCCAGCTCGGCGAACTGCGCCTCGTCGTTGGCGTCGGCGATGGAGCCGGGCCGCAGGCCGTCGCCCAGGGAGAACGACACGTCGTAGGCGCGCATGACCTCGCAGATTTCGCTGAAGCGCGTGTAGAGGAAGCTCTCCTCGTGGTGGGCGAGGCACCACTTCGCCATGATGGAGCCGCCGCGCGAGACTATCCCCGTCGTGCGCCTGGCGGTCAGGGGTATGTAGGGCAGGCGCACGCCCGCGTGGATGGTGAAGTAGTCAACGCCCTGCTCGGCCTGCTCGACGAGGGTGTCGCGGAAGACCTCCCACGTCAACTCCTCGGCCTTACCCCCAACTTTTTCGAGCGCCTGGTATATGGGGACGGTGCCGACGGGGACGGGCGAGTTTCGCAGAATCCACTCGCGCGTGGTGTGTATGTTCTTGCCCGTGGACAAGTCCATGACGGTGTCCGCGCCCCAGCGCGTGGCCCAGCGCATCTTCTCCACCTCCTCCTCGATGGAGGAGGCGACGGCCGAGTTGCCTATGTTGGCGTTTATCTTCACCAGGAAGTTGCGCCCGATTATCATCGGCTCCGACTCGGGGTGGTTGACGTTAGCGGGGATGATGGCGCGGCCGCGCGCCACCTCACTGCGGACGAACTCGGGCGTGACGAACTCCGGTATGGAAGCCCCGAAGCTTTCGCCGCGGTGCTGGTGGAGGAGGGAGCTTCGGTCTTCGCGCGCGTGCTCGCGCATGGCGTGAAGCGCTCTTTCTCTCCCCATGTTCTCGCGCAGCGCGACGAACTCCATCTCGGGCGTTACTATGCCGCGACGGGCGTAGTGCATCTGCGTCACGCACGCCCCGGCGCGCGCTCGCAGGGGGGCTCGGCGCAGCCCAGGAAAGGCTTCGAGGCGGCCGCGGTCTTTGTTGCGCGCGAACTCGGCCGCGCCCGTCGTCAGGTAGCCGTCGTCGCGCGGCGTCACCTCGCGCCCCTCGTACTCCTCCACGTCGCCGCGCGCGAGAATCCAGTCGCGCCTGAGCGCCGGCAGCCCGTCCCGCACGTCGTGCGAAGCCTCGGGGTCGCCCCACGGCCCGGAGGTGTCATAGACGCGGACGGGCTCGTTCTCCTCGACGCGCCCGCCGGGCATGCGCGTCGGCTGCAAGCTCACCTCGCGGAAGGGGACGCGCACGCCGGCCGCGCCGCCATCCACGTAAATTCTCCGCGAGCCGGGGAACTGCCCTTCGCCCTCACGCCTCGCGCCGTCGCCGTTAACGTTAGCCATAAGTTCTGCCTCTCATCCTCGCGCGCCCGGCAGGCCCTCGCGCCGCGCGCAAAAGGCGAAAAGCCGCAACCGTGCCTAAAGGGACGTTTGCGGCCTCTACACCTTGCCTCCCTTCGGCGGTACTAACCGCATCAGGTTCAAAGGGTCTCACCCCGCGGGTGACTCTCAGCCGCCCGGCCGACGAAAAACGGCGTGCGCGGCTCCCCCGTTAAGTTTGGGAAGGAGTTTAACCGCGAGCCGCGCGATTGACAAATATATGACCGGTAGCGGACATTCCCGTTAACGACTTTGACTACAAACCCCGCGGACGTTCTTGAGCCTACCGTTAGACGGAGGAGGGCCTTATGGCACTGACTGACAAGTACGCTACGCTCATACAACTGGCCGGCCAGCTCGGCATCAACCTGGATCAGCGGGAGGAGGGCGGAGTCCTCCACCTGAAGGGGACTGTGCCGAGCGACGCGCACAGGGAGAGGCTGTTCGAGGAGTACGGCCGGCTCGACCCCGGCATGGGCTCGGGCGACCTCAAACTCGACATCGAGGTGAAGGCCGACCAGGAGACCTACACCGTGCAGAAGGGCGACACGCTGAGCGCGGTAGGCCAGCGGCACGGCGTCGCCTGGCGCGACATATTCGAGGCAAACCGCGACCAGCTCGACGACCCCGACAAAATCCGGCCCGGCCAGCAACTGCGCATGCCGCGCAAGTAGCCGAGGCCCACGCACGAAGGGCGGCCCGCGCGGAAGCACTTTAACGGTGTGCTTCCGCGCGGGCCGGTATTTTTCAAGTTCGTGCTTAGCCGCCGATGAGGCTCATGGTGCGGGCGGGCTGCTCGAAGAAGGTCTCGTTGATGTAGTGGCGCGGCTCCTTCTGGTTGACGACCGAGCGTATGTAGTCGGCGATCTCTTCGCGGGCGGCCCCGCCGCGCAGCACGTCGCGCAGCGAGTGCTCTACCTTCGAGAAGAGGCATGTGCGTATCTGGCCGTCGGCCGTGAGGCGCACGCGCGAGCATGCGCCGCAGAAGGGCTCTGTGACGGGCGCGATGATGCCTATCTCGCCGGGCGCGCCGTCGGCGAAGCGGTAGCGCGTGGCAGTGTCGGAGCCGCGCTCGCCGCGGCGCGCGACGAGCAGAAACCTCTCGTTCACGCGCTCGCGAATCTCCGCGCCGGAGACCACCATCTCACGCGACCAGCCGTGGCCCGAGTCCAGCGGCATGTACTCGATGAAGCGCATCGTGACCGCGTGCTCGCGCGCGAAGGCGGCCATGTCGGCGACCTCCCCTTCGTTGTGGCCGCGGACGATGACGGCGTTGACCTTGACGGGCGTGAGGCCCACCCTCTGCGCGGCCCTTATGCCTTCGAGCACGCGCCCGAGCGTGTCAACCCCGGTCATGCGGCGGAAGGCTTCCGCGTTCAGGCTGTCGAGGCTAACCGTCACGCGGTCGAGCCCCGCGGCCTTCAGGCCGGCGGCGCGCTCGGCGAGGTTGAAGGCGTTGGTTGTGAGGGCGAGGTCGCGCACGCCTCGGACGCGCGAGAGCTTCGCGACGAGCGTCTCTATGTCGCGCCTGAGCATCGGCTCGCCGCCCGTCAATCGCACCTTCTCAACGCCGAGCGAGGCGAAGACCGAGACGGCCGTCTCGATCTCCTCGTAGGTGAGCATCTCCTCTTTGGGGGCGGCCGGCGGCTCGCCGTGCGGCAGGCAGTAGAAGCAGCGGAAGTTACACCTGTCCGTCACAGACACCCGAAGGTCTCTTATCGCCCGCCCGTAAGAATCTTTGAGCACGCCCGTCGTCATCAGCGAATAACGTTTGATAGGGGCTCCCGCCGCCGTTCAGAATACTGCCGCGAATCAATCATACGACGTTCGGGCGCGGCTTCAAAACCGGGCGGGCCGGGCGCGGCTCAGTCGTCCGCGCCGTTCTCCGCGAGCGCGCGTGCGTTTCGCTGGAGCCCCGAGAGCTTGGCGCGCTTGACGGGGCTGCGGCGGAAGCGCTCGACGTAAGACTCGTGCGTGAGTTCGGCGATCTCTTCGA
>DASPKR010000386.1:0-7064 GCA_035627975.1 Pyrinomonadaceae bacterium
CGGAGGAGACGGCGGCGAGGGCTCCGTCGGCTTCGTCGAGGGCGAAGCGTTGGAGTTTCAGCGAAGCCCAGGGGCGGGAGCGCTCGGGGTGGGAGATTAGCTGCGCGGCGCGGTAGAAGTGGGAGAAATCCGACCCCCAGCAGGCGCGGAGGTCGAGGTGTTTGCGGTTGAGGTCGAGGTGGGGATTGAAACTCGTCTCGCCGTGGTCGGTGTACTGGCCGACGATGACGACGCGGCCGGCGTCGCGCGTGTAGCGCATGGCCTGCTTGACGGCGACGGGCGAGCCAGCGGCTTCGATGGTTACGTCGGCGCCGCGGCCCTCGGTCTGTTCGAGCACCCATGCGAGGCGCGATGGCTCGTCGTGCGTCTCGATGTCGAGCGTGGCTTCGGCGCCGACGGCGCGCGCGGCTTCGAGGCGGCGCGCCGGGGCGCCTACGCAGAGCACGCGCAGCGCGCCGCTCATGTGTGAGAGGATGACGGACGAGAGGCCGACGGGGCCACTGCCGAGGACGAGCACCGTGTCGCCGAGCTTGACTTCGGCGCGCTCTACGGCGTGCAGGGCCGTGGGGAGCGAGCAGCCGCCGGCCATGAAGGTCTCGGCGTCTGCCGCGTCGAGCCGTATGCAGCGCGTGCCGGGCTTGAGGTAAATCTTCTCTGCCCAGCCGCCCGAGAGGCCGTCCGCCGCCCCGTAGGTTATGCCGTAAACCTTCCGGGCGGGGCAGCGCGTCGTCGAGCGCGCGACGAGACATTGCCAGCAGGCGTTGCAGGTTCGGTGAACGTCTAGGAAGGTGACGCGGTCGCCCTCTGCGAAGGGGCGGCCGTGCACGTCGAGCACGGAGCCGCGAATCTTCTCTAAGCGGCCGACGGAGACGTGGCCGGGGATGAGCGGGTAGGGGACGCCCGCGAGCCGCCCCTGCTGGAGGTGAACGTCCGTGCCGCAGACTTCGCTCAGCTCGACCCGGAGCAGCGCGGAGTCGGGCTCCAAGTCGGGCTCGGGGAACTCGCGCAGCTCGACTGGCGCGCGCGGCGAGGGGATAACGGCGGCCAGCACTTTCGTCATCAACGCGGATGATACAATCCCCCGGCGTGGCGGACGAAGCGGAAAGCGCGCGGCAGGAAGGCGCGGCTGTCGAGGTTGACGCGGGGCGGCGGGGCGTCTTGAAAGGGCTGCTGGCCGCAGGTCTGCTCGGCGTGTCGTCAGTCGCGGCCTACGCGAGCCTGTTCGAGCCGTTCGACTACGAGCTGACGGAGACTGTCGTCCCCGTGCGCGGGCTTCCCGCCGCCTTCGAGAACTTCCGAGTCGCGCATGTCACGGACGTTCATCACAGTCGCATGGTGCCGCTCGAAGAGGTTCGGCGCGTCGTGCGCCTCGCGAACTCGGCGCGCGCGGACTTGGTCGTGCTCACGGGCGACTACACGACTTCGCGGCGCAACTACATAGAGCCGTGCGCCGAGGCGCTCGGCGAGCTGCGCGCTCCCGAAGGCGTCTGGGCCGTGCTCGGCAACCACGACCACTACAACGACGCCGAGCTGACCACGCGCGCTCTAAAGCGGCGCGGCGTCGAGGTGCTCTCGAACGCGAGCACCGTCTTGCGGCGCGGCGGCGAGTCGCTTCGGCTCGCGGGCGTGGACGACTGGGGCTGGGGCAAGGCCGACTTCTCACGCGCCCTCCGAGGGGTTGACCTCGCGCGCCCGTCAATACTTCTCTCCCACGAGCCGGCGGTGCTCGACATGCCCGAGACGCGCGGCGTCTCACTCGTCATAAGCGGCCACACGCACGGCGGGCAGATTCGCCTGCCTTTAGTCGGCGCCCCTGCGCGCTTCATCGAAGAGTTCCGATACCTGAGCGGCCTCTTCGAGCGCGAAGGCACGCGCCTCTACGTCTCGCGCGGGACGGGGATGATAGGGCTGCCAGTCCGCATAGGCGCGCGCCCCGAAGTGGCCGTGCTGCGCCTGCGAAGGGCGGAAAATTAGAAGAAGGCAGAAGGCAATAGGCAGCCGAGGAAATCTTCCTGGCTGCCTACTGCTTTCTGCCTTCTGCGTTACTTCCCCTCGCGCCTCCGCGGCTACTTACTCTCGGCCCTTCGGACGGCCATGACGGTGAGGTCGTCGCAGCGGGGGGCGCCTGCGCAGAAGTCGGAGAGGTCTCGGAGGGCGGCCTGTATGAGCGCGCCGGGCGGCAAATCGTGGCGCCGGCAGAGCAGTCGCAGCAGCCGCTCCGTGCTGTACTCAGCGCCGTCGGGCGAGCGCGCCTCCGAGAGGCCGTCGGTGAAGAGGAAGAGCGTGCCGCCCTCGCTCATCGTGAACCGCTCGGACGTGAACTCCTCGTTGCAGAAGATGCCGACGGGCAGGCCCGTCGCCTCGATGAGGCGGGCGTCGCCGTTGTGTATGAGCAGCGGCGGGAGGTGGCCGGCGTTGCATATCTCGACCTCGCCGGAGCGGCCGGCCCTGCCGCAGACGAGCGTGGCGTAGTGCGTGGGGAGCGTGCTCTCGCAGAAGAGCCGGCTCGCGCGCTCGACTATCTTCTCCAGAGGCAGGCCGAGCGGGACGAGCGTGCGGAACGTGGCGTGTAGCTGCGACATCAGGAGCGAGGCGGCGACGCCCTTGCCGGCCACGTCGCCGAGCATGAAATAGACGCTGCCGTCCTCGGCCGTCACGACGTCACAGTAGTCGCCGCTAACGACCGCCGCGGCCTCGTAGTGGAAAGAGACCTGCCAGCCGTCGTGCGAGAACTCGCGGCAGGGCAGAAGGCCGGCCTGTATCTGCGCCGCCAGCTCCAAGTCCTCTTCGAGCGCGCGCCGCTGCGCGGGCGAAAGACAACCGAGGCAGACGCACACCAGCGGGTCGGCCATCAGCCGCTCGGGCTCGACCGGGTCGTGGCAGACCTCGCACAGCCCGTAGTCGCCTTCGTCCATCCTCCCGAGCGCCGCGTCCACCTCTTCGAGCAGGCGGCGCAGCGCCACCGCGTCGTCTGCCTCGACTATCGCGGTCTCTAGCCTGTGCCTCCGCTCGACTAACTGTTCGCGCATCGCGGCGTCTATCACCGTAGCCATTGAAAGCCTCCTGAAAATTTACGCGGGAAGGTTGGCAGGGCGCGGCGCGCCCTGGAGCTTGACCGGGAGCTGCGGCGCGCAGCAGATGCCTTCCAGTCGCGCGCGGTCTTTCTGCATCTCTCGCTCCTCGCGGAGCCAACGCATAACCTCCTCGAAGACGCGCGCGGCGTGCGGGTCTTCGGGCGCGACGACGCGGTAGTGTATCCACTTGCCCTCGCGGCGCGCGGCGACGACTCCCGCGCGCCGGAGGTACGCCAGATGCCTGGAAATCTTCGGCTGGCTCGCCCCCAAGACTTCGACGAAGTAGCAGACGCAGACCTCGCCGTCGCCCATAAGGTTCAGGAGCCTGAGGCGCGTTCGATCCGCCAGCGCCTTGAAGAGAAGCTCCACCTGCGCCTTCGCGCCCTTCGAAGCCATGGTCATCACGCCCCCACGATTTTGCTACGCCGTTCGAGAAGTATTGTGTCGCGCCAGCGGCCCGCCAGCCGGCCGATGCGCTCGCGCCTGCCGACCACGCGGAACCCGCACGAGCGGTGAAGGGCTAAGCTCACCTCGTTCTCCGCAATGACGCTCGCCTGCAAAGTCCAGACGCCCTCCTGCTCCGACTCGCGCACGAGCGCATCCAGAAGCGCGCGGCCCGCCCCGCGCCCGCGGAACCCCTCGCCGACATAGACGCTCACCTCGGCCACGCCCGCGTAGGCGGGCCTGCGCGAGACGGGCGCGAGCGCAGCCCAGCCGGCCACCCTCCGCCCTTCGCCCAACGCCACCAGCCTGCACGCCCGTATGTGCGAAGCGTCCCACTGCTCCCACACCGGCGCCTCCGTCTCGAAGGTCGCGTCGCCCGTTGCGAGCCCTTCCAGATAGACGGCGCGCACCTGCGGCCAGTCCTCGGGGAGCATCTTTTCGAGCATAAACGTCATACGAATTTTGTCCCGCCCGCGGCACAAGTTTTTTCGCCTGAGACAACGTCCGAGCGCCCGAAAAATAATAACATATTTGCCTTGACATATGTGTCGGCGCGGGTGTATTGTGCCATCACATTCGCTTCGGCGTATGTGAATCATAAGGCCGGGAGGCGGCCGGTGGCAAGGGGTAATTTCCGTCTGAGGAGAAGAATGATGAGCACAAATATTGAGGAGTTGGTTCAGGGCAGGTACGGCTCGGTGGCGCGCAGCGGCCTTTCGAGCGAGCAGGCGGGCGTGCGCGCCGTGGCCGAGGCGTTCGGCTACACGCCGGAGGAGCTGGCCTCCATCCCGGCCGAGGCGAACATGGGGCTCTCGTGCGGGAACCCGACGGCCTACGCGCACCTTCGCCCAGGCGAGACTGTCGTTGACCTGGGATGCGGCGGCGGCTTGGATGTCTTCTTGGCCGCCGAGAAGGTAGGCCCCGAAGGCCGTGCCGTCGGGATTGACATGACGCCGGACATGATTGAGCTCGCGCGTCGCAACGCGGCGAAGAGGGCCGAAGGGGGGGCGCCCGCGAACGTCGAGTTCCACTTGGCGAAGATAGACGCGCTGCCTCTCGCAGACGCCTCCGTGGACTGCGTCATAAGCAACTGCGTCATCAACCTCGCGCCGGACAAGCGCGCGGTCTTTCGCGAGGCGGCGCGCGTGCTCAAGCCCGGCGGGCGGCTGGCCGTGAGCGACATCGCGCTCAAGAAACCTCTGCCCGAAGAGATAGAGCGCAACCTCCTCGCCTACGTCGGCTGCGTGGCGGGCGCGATACCCGTGGAGGAGTACCGGCGCGGGCTCCTCGAAGCGGGCTTCGAGCACGTCGAGATCATTGACAGCGGCGCAGACCTGAACGCCTACACGAAGATAGGCGAGCAGTCCGGCTGCTGCTCGCCCGCGCCGACGGAGGCAGCCGCGGCGTCGGCGTCTGCCTGCTGCGCGCCCGCCGGCGCAGAAGCATCGCAGCCCGCTGCGATACTCAGCTGCTGCACGGGCGCCGCCGAGGGAGCCGGCGACGGAGAGTTCGCGGGACTGCTGCGCCGCTACGACGTGAACGAGTACGCGGCCAGCGTCCGCGTCTATGCCGTGAAGAAGTGAGGAAATGAATCGCCCGCCGTCTCTTAGTCATAGGTGACTGGGTGACGGCGGGCGACGCCTGACGAGTACCTTTCATCTACTGCCGGCCTTCGCGCTCGCGCGTGCGGCGCTGGCGGAACTCTTCGCGGCGCTGGCGCATCTGCCCGCGGCGCTCCTTGTGCTCCTGCCTGAGCTGTTCGAGGCGGGCGCGCTGCTCCGCCGTCAGAAGGCCGAGAGCCTCTTCGCGCGAGCGTCGGCGCGTCTCCCGGAGCTGTTCCCGCAGCTCGCGTGCGCGCGCCTGCTGCTCGGTGGTGAGCTGGCCGCCCTCGACCCTCGCGCGCAGGAGCTGGCGAAGCTCTTCGCGCTGCCCCTTCGTCCGCTCGCGGGCGGCCTCGCGCAGCGCGCGTAGCTTCTGCTTCTGCGCGTCGGTCAAATCCAAAGCCCGAAGCCCGGCCAGAGCGCGACGGGCGCGCATGCGCCTGTGCATCCCCATCAATGCGCGGCGCCTGAAGCCTTCGCGGCCCCCGACGGCCTGACCGCCCTGCGGCGGCGCGGGCGTCTGCTCCTGCGCCTGCCACGCGAACGCCGCGGCGGGCGCGGCCGCTACGAGAGCGAGCGCCGCGGCGGTTATGAACTTCCTCATCTTTAAACTCCTTCTGAAAAAAATCTGCCGTCAGCGTCTTTGACGCGCGGGGGCCGTGTTTGGACGGGAAGAAAGTTTCGGCCGCGGCGCGCCTGCCGGCCGGGGCCTGCTCATGCTACAATCCGCGCCTGATGAGTCTCCTACAAAGCATCAACTCGCCAGAGGATTTGCGGCGCCTGCGCCCCGAACAGTTGCAGGGAGTCGCCGACGAGATTCGCCAGTACATTCTCGAGACGATGTCGCGCGTGGGCGGCCACACGGGCGCGAGCTTAGGCGCCGTCGAGCTGGCCGTCGCACTGCACTACGCCTTCGATACGCCGCGCGACCGGCTCGTCTGGGACGTGGGCCACCAGGCTTACGCGCACAAGGTTCTGACGGGCCGCCGAGAGCTTCTGCCGACCGTCAAGCAGTACGGCGGCCTCTCCGGCTTCCTGCGGCGCGACGAGTCGGAGTACGACACCTTCGGCGCCGGCCACGCTTCCACTTCGCTCTCGGCGGCGCTCGGCATGGCGATAGCGCGCGACAAGCGCGGTGAGGATCACCATGTCGTCGCCGTCATCGGCGACTCGTCTCTGGCGGGCGGGATGGCTATGGAGGCCGTCAACCAGGCGGGCCACTTGAAGACGCGCCTCATCGTCCTCCTCAACGACAACGAGATGTCAATCGCCCCCGCGGTCGGCGCGCTGACCGGCTACCTCAACCGCATACGCGGGGCGCAAGGCTACCACCGCTTCAAGGACGAGGTCGGCGACCTCCTGCACGACGCGCCGCTCTTCGGCGAGCGGCTCTACCAGGCCGCCAAGACCGTCAAGGACGCGATCGCCGCCGCCGTTCTGCCGGGCGCGCTCGTCAACGAGCTGGGCTTCAAGTACATAGGCTACGTTGACGGCCACAACCCGCGCGCGCTCGTGCGGGCGCTCGAAGAGGCGAAGCACATCAAGGACGGCCCCGTCGTCGTCCACGCCCTCACGCAGAAGGGGCGCGGCTACCCTTCGAGGGAGAAGAACTACTACGCCTGGCACGCCACCGGCCCTTTCGACCTCAAGACGGGCGCGCCCGCCAAGCCCTCGAAGCCCTCGCACCCGAGCTACACGGCGGTCTTCGGCCAGACGTTGTGCGAGCTGATGGAGAGGGACGAGCGCGTCGTCGCGCTCACCGCCGCGATGCCGGACGGGACGGGCGTGGACAAGGTGCTGGAAAAATTCCCGGAGCGCGCCTTCGATGTCGGCATCGCCGAGCAGCACTGCGTCACGTTCGCCGCCGGGATGTCAACCGAGGGCCTGAAGCCCGTCTGCGCCATCTACTCGACCTTCCTGCAGCGGGCGTTCGACCAGATAGTCC
>DASPKR010000387.1:0-3431 GCA_035627975.1 Pyrinomonadaceae bacterium
CTCCACACAGCAGTTCACCTTCGAGGGCCGCGAGTTCACGCTCGGGACGTTCGAGGACAGGAGGAAGAACTACTTCTCGATGGACGTGGGCGCCGTCGTAGAGTTCTACCACTCGCGCCGCTTCTTCTCGCGCTTCGACGCGGGCGACACGATAATCCGTTACGGCGAGCGAGCGCAGGAGATATTCCTCGGCCCGCAGGCCAACTTCTTCCAAGTCCCGGCCGAGACCAAGCACAACTTCCAGTTTACCGCCGGCGTCGGCTTCCGTTTCTAAAGAATAGAAGGCGGAAGGCAGTAGGCGGTCGAGACCTGTTAGCGCGTCCCGACCGCCTACTGCCTTCCGCCTTCCGCCTACTTCTTTTTATCCGGTATCAGGTCGCCGGTGAAAATCTCGAGGACGGCCTTGGCTGTGCCGACAACGGGCAGGAGGTCTAGCCCCACGTCCACGGCGCCGCGCAGGGCGCCCTTTCGCTTCATCTCGTAGCCGGCAAGCCCGACGGTGAGCGCCGCGCCGACGACGGGGACGGGCTTTATCAGCCGGCGCGCCACGGCCACGCCGCCCGCCCTCAAGACTCTCCGCTTAGTCTCCGGCCCCATAAAGGGCTTACCTCTCGAGGCGCGCGCGGGCGCGCTGAAGGAACGTGCGCATCATCTCCGTGACGCGCTTCTGCATGGCGGCGCTCAGGCGGCTCTCGCCGGCGAGCGCGGCGAGCGCGTGCAGCTCGCGCGCGGCCTGCCGGCGAAGCTCTACGCGATGGTCTATGCGTATGCGCGTGGCGGCGGCGCCCACGGCCTCGAAGGCGAGTGAGTAGCGCATGAAGTTCTTGCGCTCGCCCTCGGCCGGCGCCCACTCGACGCGCGTCGGGTCGTTGACGGCCTGCGAGACGCTGAACACCTGCCGTATGGAGCCGATGACGGGAACGTCGGCGCGTATGAGCCAGCGGGCGACGCCCCCGGCCTCGGCCGTGATGCGCTCGACGCCCGGCATAAGCTCCGCCACGTTGCGCAGGTCGCACAGGAATTCCCGCGCGCGCTCCAGGCTAGTCCGCCACTCCATCTGCTCGCTGAATGCCGCCTTGATCTGGAACATAAGTAGTCTGTCAAAAATTTTAGCCCGCCGCCCTCCGCCCTGTCACCCGCCGCTAAAAGATCGGCTGGAACAGGAACGAGTTGAAGAAGAGTCGCGTTGTCGAGCGCCAGATGGCGCGGAAGTTCGGGTCTTCGGCGTAGAGCACGACGTGACCGCGCCCCGTCGGCTCGTCTATGACGTGAGCCGTGCCGCGCAGCAGTTGCTCGGTCGTCGGCCATATGAAGCCCGCGACGTGCAGGCGGCGCGACGAGTCCGAGGAGAAGACGACGGCGTTCGTGCCGTCCTTCGACGGGCGGAAGAAGTAGGCCGAGTCAACCAGCACGGGCAAGGTCTGCTCCTCGTAGCCGTACGTGAGCGGCGTCGTTCGGTCAACCGTCGCGCGCATGATTGCGCCGGGGACGCCCTCGGGGACTTTACCGGGCCGCGCCGACGGCGACGCGATGGGCGGAAGCTCGGGCGGCGCGCCCTCCATCTTCTCCGTCTGCGCGCCTGTTATCTCCTGCTGCTCGGGCGGGGCCGAGGCTTGCGCGGCCGCCTGCTCCTGCCGCCGGCTCCCGCCCTGCCCCTGCGCGCCTTCGGGCGACGGCGTGGGCGTCGGCTTCTGCTCCGCGGCTGCGGCGCCGTCCGAGCCCGACTTCTGGTCGTCGTCCTCACTCCCGACCAGGCGAGAAGAGGTCAGGTTCACGTCCTTGAGAGCGCCGAAGACGGCTGCGCCCTTGACGAGCACGAGCGTGCCGCCACGCTCGACCCAGCCGCGCAGGGCCTCGACGCCGCTCTTGCCGAAAGCCGAGAAGTAGCGGCCGGGCGAGCCGTCCGGCAGAATTATCACGTTGTAGTCGTCGAGGCGCGCGCGCCTGATTGCGTCAATCGTCATGGGCGTGAAGTCAACGCCCATGCGGTCGAACGTCCACCACATCGCGCCGTAGCCCGTGACGCTGACGGGCTCGTCGGCCGCGACAATAATCTTCGGCCGCCGCAAGGAGACGACCGTCTCGGAGCCCACGCCCACGTCGCCGGACTCGGAGAAGCCGGTGTTGACCGCCATCACCGTGACGCCTGTCTCCGCCGCGAGCCGCGCGACGCGCTCGTGCAGGCTTTCCGGGTTGCGCGAGACGCGCGCGACCACGGTGCCGCGCGGCCAGTCGCGCCCGCCTGCGTTTAATGTGCGCGTCGCGACGGCGAGTTTGAAGCCCTCGCGGAGTAGCCGGTAGATGAGCGACGCCGCGCCGTTCGACTCGTAAGGGATGACGTAGGCTATCTGCGCGCGGCCGCCCTCGACGCGGCCCTGCCGGCCCGTGAGCGCAACCGATCCCGTAGAGTCCCTATCGGGCGAGGCGGGCATGGAGAGGAGTGAGCCTTCGACGGGCGCCGCGTCCTCCGTCCAGTAAGCCTCGACGCCGAATGCGAGCGGCAAAGACCAGGCGGTCACGTCGTAGAAGCCGTACTCCTCTTTGGCTGCGCTGCGGCCGCGCCGCTCGTTGCGGGCGAAGCGCGCGAGCTGCTCGCGCTCGAAGGCCTGGTCGAGCGGCGTGTGAACTTCGAGCAGCGCTTTGGCGAGCCGCCCCTGCGGCTGCGCGAGGTCTATGACGTAAGCGCCCGCGGCGAAGTCGCGGGCCGCGGCGGGCGAATCCTTCCCCGAGTAGTCGTGCGCGCGCGCGGAGCGGAAGGGCGCGGTCGCCTGCCGGACTTCGATGCCCGCGCGCAGCAGATTCTCGACCAGCTCGGCGGCGCGGCCGGGGTCGCGCCCCGGCAGGAGGACGAAGCGGCGCAGGCGCCCGCGCTGCCCTTCTTCGACGGCCGTGCGCTTGAACTCGTAGAAGTCGCGCACGCGCGCCTCGCGGTTCGCGGCGGCGGTGGCGAGTGTGGTCAAAGAAGCCACGAAGTGCTTGGCAATCCCCGAGCGCATCGTGACTACCGTCTCGTCGTCGCGCCGCCACGCGAGCCCCTTCGTGCCGCCCGAGTCGGTCTCGTAGGTCATCCCCGTCGCGCCGTTCAGGGCGGGCCAAGAGTCCCAGTAGCCGGGGTAGAAGAGATCGAAGATGTCTCGGACGTAGAAGTCCCAGTTGCGCTGGTCGAACTGCGCGGCGTTGGCGCGGCCGAAGGTGGTGAGCCAGCGCGCGGTCTGCTCGGGCGGGAGGTTCGGGTTGACGGGGAGCGCGGCCGGCGGGAAGAAGAACTGGCTGGGCTGGCCGTGGTGGTCAACCGCGACCTGCGGGTTCCATTCGAGGTACGCGCGCTGGAGGTTGCGCGTTTCGACCTGTGAGGTGGCGACGTTGTCGCGGTTCAGGTCGAAGCGGTAGCGGTTCACGCGCCCGTAAACCGACCAGGGCTCGTCGTGCTC
>DASPKR010000388.1:0-2676 GCA_035627975.1 Pyrinomonadaceae bacterium
CGCCTGAAGCTGCACGTCGCGGCCTACAGCGCCGCCCGCGGGCGCGGAGTTGTAAACGTACGTCTGGAAGCGCAGGACGCTGGCGCGCGCGAAGCGGCGGTCAACGTCAACCGCGACCGAGCGCGGCTGGCTCGCCTCGCGTCCGGCGTCGGCCGTCTGCGTGTTGCGTTCGCCGAGGAAGATGCTGCTCAGGGCGAAGTCGCCTTTCGAGAGGTCCGGGATTTCGACCCACTGCATGGCGCTCCCGACGCGACCCGTGGCGCGGTCGCGCAGGGCGACGCGCACCTGATACAGCCCCGGCTTGAGGCGCAACTGCCGATGCCAGATGACGGGTTGCGAGGCGTCGCCGCCGGCCGCGTCGGGGGTGACGGTCAGCAACTGCTTGAAACTCCCGAACAGCCCCCGGTCGTCTATGGCCGCGCCCGCAACGTCAACGAGGGCTTTGCGCTCGCCCCCCGCCGCGGAATCAAAGGCGAAGGCCGTCCGCGCCAACTGCATCGAGACGTTTAAGACCGTACCTTGGTCTCCGGTGTCGAGGTAGCCCGCCGAGAGCGCGATGGGCAGGCCCCGCCGCGGGTGGAGGGACGCGAGCGCGGCCAGCAGCTCGGCGTCGTTCGGCTTAGCTTTGGCGGCCTTCTCGCCGTCCACCGCGGCGCCCGCCTCTCCGGGATTGCCGGCGCCCTCTATCGCCCCGGCTCGCGGCTCTCGCGCCGCGGACGGGGTCGCCGCCCGCCCGGCTTCTTTTTTGACCGCGGCAGGGACGCTAAACGAAGCGGCCCTCAGTCGCACGCGCCATTCGGGATGCCCCTTGACGCTGACTTTCAGCCGCGCCCTGGCCTCGCGCAGCTCCGGCGAGTCGGGGCGCCAGGCGAGCAGGTAATAGTCGGCGGTCTCGTCGAGGGCTTGCCGCACCGCTTCGTCTATGGAGCCCGAGTTGAAGATGGCGCGCCCGCCCGTCTCGTCCGCTAGGCGCTGGAGCGGCTCCCTCGTGGCCGAAATCTCCCCGAGGTCAACTCCGATGCGGCGCGCGGTGAGGTCTATGTAATCGTTCGTGCTGGCGTCAATGCCAGAGCCAGCCCCGAAGAGGCTCTGCCGCAGATCCATCGTATAGACCACGGCGCCGGCCTCGGCGGCCGCCTGCGCGACGCCGCCCAGCGTCTCGGCAGCGCCCGCGCTGCGCTCGTTGAGGATGAAGCCGTCAGAGAGGAAGAAGACGAGCTTACGGCCGGGAAGCCCGCCGGCCGAAAGCATCAGGGAACGGAGCGCGTCGAGGGTGCCGGCGGTCGCCATCCGGCCCATCGCGCGCACCTGCCGCAGCCGGTTGCGGAGGTGAGGCGCGGCCGAGTAGGAGGCCGCGAGGGTGTGGTCGCCGTGGCGGCTGCCCGGCCCCATCTGCTGCTCGATCTTGGTAGATTCGAGGAGGTACGCGTACAACTCACGGTTGCCCGAGTCGAGCACTTGGCTCGCCGCGAACTCGCTGATCTGCGTCTTGCCGCTATAGACCTCCCCGGCCTTCTTGTAGCCGAGGCGGCCTATGGCCGCGCGCAGCACCGCCGGGTTGTCCGTCAGTTGCTGCAAGAACCCCACCTGCCCGCTCGCGCTTACGATCGCCACCTGGTCGTTCGGGCTCAGGGCGGTGTCAACGTAGCGCTGCAAGGCGGTGCGCGCGCGGCCCATGCTCACGGCGCTCAGGTGCAGGTCGTCAACGAAGAAGAAGATGAGCCGCCCGGCGGGCTCGGCGGCGGTAGCGGCCCGGCCGGGCTCGGCCGTCTTGCCGGCGCCGGGGCCGCGCGACGAGGCGCCCGCCAACAGCGCCTCTTCGACGCGGCTGCCCGCCCTGACGCGCTCGAAGAAGGCGATGGCCTGCTTCTTCCCGTTCACCCACAACTCGAACTGTTCGGGCCGGAGGTCGTCAACGAAGCGCCCGCGCTTATCGAAGACCGCTACGTCCGTCTGCACCAGCTCCGTCGTGATGCGGACGACCTCGTCCTCCTTCTCCGGCGCGGGCCGTCGCGGCTGCTGCCGCGCTTGAACTGGAGCATAGGGGAAGAGGCCGAGTGTGACGGCCAAGAACAGGCAGCGTAGTCTGGTGTCGCACTTCGAGAGCATTCGGGCGAGCCTCCAATCTTACCTTCGGGTCGTCACCTTAACATACGTGCTCCGCCGCCATAAAGATGTTGCCGTCGCCCTGCGCCCGTCTGGTGTCACTCAGGGCGGGGCTTGACGAGCAGCGTTGCTGCGGTCTGGCTCATGCTATTAGTCTTGCAGGGGGATTGTGCGCCTCGCCGTCCCGTGATATAAGCCGCGCGGACGCTCGGGCGTTACGATGAAAGCTACCGCTCACCGTTTATGAAATCTGTTGACCTAGATGCGGCGGCGGAGGCCGCCGAGACGCGCCTCGCGCCCGCGCGGCCCGCGGCTCTAATACAGGCGGCGCGCGCCAGAGTGAGCGCCGGGAGGCGCCAGTCGGAGTCAGTCACGCTGGCCTGCGCCGTCTCTCTGGCCGTCATCCTCGGCGTCGCCTGCGGGATGTGGATTACCAGCCTCGCGTCGGCCGCCTCCGTGTCGCGCGCAAGGCCGATCCAGCCGCCGCCCACGATTCAGGAGGAGGCGAGGCACGCTTCGGCGCCGCCGGGCGCGACGGAGCCCCGACCGGGCGATTCCGCCGACGCCACG
>DASPKR010000389.1:0-3920 GCA_035627975.1 Pyrinomonadaceae bacterium
GGGCGCGGGCTTCGACCCGGAGTTCACGGGCGTCGAGAACGTGTTTATGAACGCGGCGCTGATGGGCCTCTCGCGCCGCGAGACGGAGCGGCTGCTGCCCGAGATAGAGCGCTTCGCAGAGATAGGCCCGTTCCTCCAACAACCGATCAAGACATACTCTTCGGGGATGTTCGTGCGGCTCGCCTTCGCCGTCGCGGCCTGCGTCGAGCCGGACGTGCTCGTCATAGACGAGGCGCTGGCCGTCGGCGACGCCGTCTTCCAACACCGCTGCCTCCGGCGCATAAAGGAGATTCAGGAGCGCGGCGCGACAGTGCTCTTCGTCTCGCACGACGCGGCGGCCGTGCGCGCCCTCTGCTCGCGCGCGATTCTCCTGAGCGCGGGGCGCGTAGTCGCCGACGGGCGCCCGCCCGAGGTGCTTAACCGCTACCAGAAGATCATCATGGAGCGCGAGCGCGACTTCGAGGAGCGCGAGGCGGCGGCGCACGCGGGCGGCGGCGCGCCGGGCGATGAAGACGAAGGCGGCGCCCCCCTCAAGTGCGCCTACCGCCACGGCGACGGGAGCGCCGAGGTCGTCTCGGCCGCGCTGCTCGACGCCTCGCGGCGGGAGGTCGAGGTGGTCGAGACGGGCGAGCCGCTCACGCTGCGCGTGCGGGCGCGCTTCCGCGCGGACGTGCCGGACGCCGTCGTGGGCTTCCTCGTGCGCGACCGACACGGCATACACATCTACGGGACGAACACGAAGGAGCAGCAGATTGACCTGGGCGCCCTGCGCCGGGGCGAGGCCGTCGAGGTGAGCTTCGCCTTCGACTGCTGGCTCGGCCTGGGGCAGTTCTCCGTCTCGCTCGCCGTTCACAGCGGCGACGGGCGCGCGTATGACTGGCTCGACGGCGCGCTCTTCTTCCGCGTCACGAGCCCGCGGCTCATCGAGGGCGTCGCGAACCTCAACGCGACGGCCGCCGTGCGCCGCCTGTCGCCGCGCCGCGCCGAAGAACCGTCCCGGCCGATGAACGTCTGAGGGCCTGAGCTATGGTTGACCAGGAAGTAGAAGCCACGCTGCGGGAGATACGCGAGCGCGTGCGCGCCGAAGCGGCGTCGCGCGCGCCGGCACAGACGGCCCCCGCGACAATCGAGCCGGGCGCGGCCCCCGCCGCCGCGGCGCGGGGGACGGCTGCCGACGCCATCGCGCGCATGCACGCGAACGCGGCGACGACCGAGCGCGCGTGGTCGCGCCTGCCGCCCTTGATGAGCTACCGCTCGGGCGCGGCCGCGCGCTTTGAGCTTTGGCTCAAGCGGCTCGTCAAGCGCGCGGCGCACTGGTTCACATGGGAGCAGGTGAACTTTAACTCGGCCGTCCACCACTCGCTCGCCGACGCGCGCGAGGCGCTGGCCGCGCACGAGCAGGTAATCGAACGGCTGCGCGCGGAAGTCGCCTCGCTGCGCCAGTCGCTCGAAAGGCAGATGCGCGCCGAGCTCGAAGCGGAGCGCGCGAAGTCCGAGGCGCGCCACGCCGAGTCCGAGGCGCGCCACGCCGAGCTGGGCGCGCGCATGGCGCGGGCCGAGTCGCGCGCCGAGTCGGAGCTTGCGCGGCTGGGCGGTCTGATTGCGGATACCGCCGCGCAGCTTCGCTCCGAGCAGGCCGCTTCGGCCGAGAGCCTGAGCGCGGGGCAGCGCGAGATACTCGAAGCCCTTCGAGGCGAGCTCGAGTCTTACGCCGCGGCGCTCAGGCGCGAGGCGCGCGAGCAGGTAAGCGACGTGCTCGAAGAGCAGCGCGTGTGCTTCCGCCAGCTCTCGCTCGAATCCACGGAGGCGGCCGTCGCGCAGGATCGCGCGCGCCGCCTCACCGAGTCGCGCCTCGAAGCGCTGGAAGCGAAGATAAGCGGCGGGTGACGGGAGGAACGCCGTCCCCGACTCGTCGCCTTTCACCCATCTTATGGACGACCTCTACAGGCGGGCCGGGATCGAAGACCTGGCGGAGTTCTACCGCACGAAGTTCACCTCGGACGAGGTGCTCGACGCGCGCTACTTCCGCGCGCTCGACCGCTTCGACATGCGCTTCGCCCGCACGATGTGGGTTTACGACAACGTGCGCGCGGGCTCCACGGTGCTCGACCTCGGGTGCGGCGCAGGCATGCTCGCGCTGCTCAAGCGCAAGGGCGTGACGCTCGTCGGCGTTGACATCTCCGAGGAGTGCGCGCTCGCCTCGCGGCGCAACGGCTACGACGCCACTTTCTCAGCCGCGCTCACGCGGCTCCCCTTCCCCGACGTCGCATTCGACTACGTCGCGAGCCTCGACGTGCTCGGCCACGTCGCCTTCGAGGAGAAGGACGCCGTGCTCGGGGAGATTCGCCGCGTGCTCCGCCCGGGCGGCGTCACGCTCCACGGCATAGAGTGCACGGACAGGCGCGCGCAAAAATCCTACGAGGAGATGACCGAGGAGGAGCTGCGGCGCTTCGTGGAGGTTGACGGCCACGTGGGGCTCGAAGAGGAGCAGGAGCACGCCGCGCGCTTCCGCCGCTTCTTTGAGCACGTCGCCTGGGAGCCGCGCTACGCGCTCTGCCTCTCGTCCGAGGAGTTCGTCAAGCAGGCCGAGAAGTACGGGCTGCCCTTCGAGTCGGACTTCGTCGAGTACCTGCGCGGCCAGACCTTCGCCGAGCGCCGGGCCTTCGACATGGCGATGGGCTACGTCTTCTCGAAAATCTCAGACCTGCACGTAAAGCTCCCCAAGGCCGGCCTCTACGTCCTCGTCAAAGCCTCCGACGCGCCGCTCGGCCCCTTCTACAACGAGCACCGCGACCGCAGCGCCCTCTTCAACACGACTCCGCTGGCGGGCGCACCGGCGGGCCGCGTCGTCTGCCTCGACCGCGATCCGCGCGCAGCCTTCGACGACGGCTGGTACGAGCCGAACCTTCTGCCGCCCGTCGCGCGCTGGATGCGCGGCCGCGCCGCCGTGCGCTTCCGCGCGCCTTCGCTCTCCGCCGTCCGCCTCGACCTGACATCGCACATCCCTGACCTCGGCGAGCGGCCGCTCGGCCTCGAAGTCGCGCTCAACGGCGAGACGCTCTCAGCCCTCTCCCTCTTCCGGCAAGGCTGGCTCTCCCTCCGCCTCGACGTTCCGCCCGCCCTCTCGGCCGCCCAGGACTACGCGCTCGAAATCCGCGCCGACCGCACCTGGCGCCCCCGCCCCGACGACCCCTCCAACACCGACGACCGCGAGCTCTCCATCGCCGTCTGCAACATCGAGATAGAGCCGTGAACGTACAGGAGTTCATAGCCAAGTGGCGAAAGGTCGAGTTGACGGAGCGTTCGGCTTCTCAGCAGCACTTCCTCGATTTGTGCGAGCTGTTGGAGCACCCGAAGCCCGCGGCTGTGGACGCGGCCGGCGAGTGGTTCACGTTCGAGCGGGGCGCGGCGAAGCGGGGCGGCGGGCGCGGGTGGGCGGACGTTTGGAAGAAAGACTTCTTCGGCTGGGAGTACAAGGGCAAGCACAAGAGCCTCGCGGCGGCTTACGAGCAGTTGCAGCTCTACCGCGAGGCGCTTGAGAACCCGCCGCTGCTGGTCGTGTGCGACATGGAGCGCGTCGTCGTCCACACGAACTTCACGGCGACGGTAAACCGCGCCTACGAAATCCCACTCGAAGGGATGGCCGAGCCGGAGAACCTGGAAATCCTGCGCTCAGTCTTTCACGCGCCGGAGCGGCTGCGCCCGCAGGCGACCGTGGCCGGCGTGACGACCGAGGTGGCCGAGCGGCTCGCCGCGGTCGCCCGCGCCATGCGCGACCGCGGGCTGGAGCCGCACGCGGTGGCGCGCTTCCTCGACCGCATCGTCTTCTGCCTCTTCGCCGAGGACGTTGGCCTCCTGCCCCGCGGACTCTTCACGCAGATCGCCGAGCGCTCGCGCACGCCCGAGAGCTTCGCGCGCCA
>DASPKR010000390.1:0-2181 GCA_035627975.1 Pyrinomonadaceae bacterium
GGCCGCTATCAGCATGCCCTCTATGAGCATGTGCGGGTCGCGCTCCATCAGGTAGCGATCCTTGAAGGTGCCGGGCTCCGACTCGTCGGCGTTGCAGACGACGTACTTCGGCTTGTCAGAGCCTTTGGGGACGAAGCCCCATTTCATCCCCGTCGGGAAGCCGGCGCCGCCGCGCCCTCGCAGCGAGGACTTCTTGACCTCGGCGATAACGTCGTCCGGCGACATCCCCGAAAGGGCTTTGCGGAGAGCCTCGTAGCCGCCGTTCTTCCGGTACACTTCGAGCGAGCGGGAGTTCTCGAGGTGAACGCGCCTGAGTTGTAGCGGCTCGCAGCCGATTGCGCCTATGAACATAAACGGTCAGGCCTTAGCGCACGCCGTTGTCTAACTCACCGCGGCGGCACTTCTCGATAATCTCGTCAACCTTTTCGGCCGTCAGGTTCTCGTAGTAGTCGAAGCCTATCTGCATCATCGGTGCGGTGCCGCACGAGCCGAGGCACTCGACTTCGGAGATCGAGAACATGCCGTCCTCGGTCGTCTCGCCCGGCTTGATGCCGAGCCGCTCCGAGCAGCGCGCCGTGAGCTTCCCGGCGCCGAGTATCTTGCACGAGAGCGTCTTGCAGATTTGCAGGTGGTAGCGGCCAACCGGCTCGGTGTTTATCATCGAGTAGAAGGTCGCGACTTCCCATATGTCGGTGACGCGCACGCCGAGGCGGTCGGCGAGGTAGGCCACGCCCGGCGGGTCGAGGTAGCCGCGCTCGCGCTGCACGATGAACATCAAAGGCAGTATGGCCGAGCGCTTCACCGGGTACTTGGCCAGGTGCCTGTCCATCTCTGCCTCGACCTCCGCGGAGAAGACGGCAATCTCCTCCGGCACCTTCGCCTCCTGCGGAAGAGGGTTGTTCGGCGTGAATTGCTGGCTCATCTGTCTATCTCCCCGAGCACGATGTCGAGCGAGCCGATGACGGCGACCACGTCGGCCACCATCTCGCCCTCGGCCATCACGGGCAGGGCCGAGAGGTTGACGAATGACGGGCCGCGGACGTGGACGCGAGCCGGCTTCGGCCCGCCGTCCGACTTGATATAGACGCCCAGCTCTCCCTTCGAGCCCTCTATCGGCTGATAGACCTCGCCGGCGGGGACGTTGAAGCCCTCGGCGACGATGAGGAAGTGGTGTATGAGCGCGTCCATGTGCTGCTTCATGGCCTCGCGCTCGGGCAGCACGACCTTGGGCGCGTCGGCCTTGATGGGGCCGGGGCGCAGGCGGTCGAGCGCCTGCCGAATGATCTTGTTCGACTCGACCATCTCGCGCATGCGGACCATGTAGCGCGCCCACACGTCGCAGCCCTGCTCGACCGGCACCTCGAAGTCGTACGTCTCGTAGCCGCAGTACGGGTTGGCGCGTCGAATGTCTAAGGGGACACCGCTCCCGCGCAGGGGCGGCCCCGTCAGCCCCCAGTCAATCGCGTCCTCGGCCGAGATGACGCCGACGCCCTTCGTGCGGCTCTGGAAAATCCTGTTGCCCGAGAGCAGGTCGTGCCACTCCTCGACGGCCTTCGGGAAGTCTTCGCTGAACTGGCGCGCGCGGCGCTCGAAGCCGGCTGGCAAGTCCATCATCAGGCCGCCTATGCGGAAGTAGGAGGGCGTCATGCGCTCGCCCGACGCCGCCTCGATGAGGTTCAGAATCCTCTCGCGCTGCCGGAAGGCGTAAAAGAAGACCGACATCGCGCCGATGTCCAAGGCGTGCGTCCCCAGCCAGACCATGTGCGAGCCGATGCGCTGAAGCTCGCACATCATCACGCGGATTACCTGCGCGCGCTCGGGAATCTCAATCCCGAGCAGCTTCTCGACCGCCATGCAGTAGGCGAGGTTGTTGCCGAGCGGGTTGAGGTAGTCCATCCGGTCGGTGATTACTATGCCCTGCTGGTACTTCTTATACTCGAAGAGCTTCTCCATCCCCGTGTGCAGGTAGCCGATGTCGGGGACGCACTTGACGACCATCTCGCCGTCGAGGACTAGCTCGAGCCGCAGCACGCCGTGCGTGGACGGGTGCTGCGGCCCGAACGAGATGGTCATCTGCGTGTCGAGCGGCCGGTGCGGAACCACCAGAAGCCCTCCGGCCGGGTGCTGATGGCGTCGCGCAGCGTCTCGTCGGAGTAGCGCTCGTTGCCGCGGAAGTCCACG
>DASPKR010000391.1:0-3807 GCA_035627975.1 Pyrinomonadaceae bacterium
CGCAACCACCTCTCCTTCATAAAGGAGCTGGCGCCCGAGATAGGCCGCGGCCTTCGTTTCACCTACACCATCCGCTTCTTCTAAGGGGGACGACAGAACCGCCGGTGTGCTTTAATTGCGCGCGTCGAGATGAAGAAAAGATTGCTTCTTAAAAATTCCTGCCTGCTGGCCGGCGCGCTCCTTTGCCTCTTCCTTATCGGGGGCGAGGTGCCGGCCGCCCCGCTCGAAGTCAAGATTAGAATCGTCTCGGCGAGCCCGCCGCGGGCGCGTGTCGAGGGCAGGCGCGCGGAGGGCGCGACCGCCTGGTCTTTGCGCAACTTTTACGGGAGCGCGGCCGGGCTGGCCGAAAGAGTCGAGAACCTCTCGCTCGCAGACGACGGCGGCGCAGGAGTGCCTGCGCGCAAGCTCGCCCCCGGCGAGTTCCTCGCCGAGAGGGCCGCGACGCGCTTCTCATACGACTTCAGGCTTGACCCGCCGGCCTTCATCAACGACGCGGCGCACGTCTCCTGGCTCGCGGGTGAGCACGGCGTGCTCATGCTCGCAGACCTCCTACCGCTCCCGCTCTCCGCGGCGAAAGTCAGCCTCGCGCTCCCGGCCGGGTGGGGCGTCTCGACCCTAGAGCCGGGCGGGGACAGAAGTGAGTATGACGTGCGCGACGCCGAGCGCGCCGTCTTCGTCATCGGCCGTGACCTGCGCGTGAAGCGACGGAGCGCGGGCCGCACGGGTCTCAACTTCACTGCTGCCGGCGAGTGGGCGTTCGGCGACGACGAGGCCGCCGACTCGGCCGTAGAGATTCTGAAGACCTACGCTGAAACTATGGGCGGCACGCCGCGCGGGGGCGTCATGCTCGCGCTCCTGCCCTGGCCGCAGCCCATAGCAGCGAACCTCTGGAGCGCCGAGGCGCGCGGCGGCACTGTCGTCCTCGTCTCAGGCCGCCTGCCCTCGAAGCTCGCCGCGACGGCGCAGTTGAACGCGGCGCTCGCGCACGAGCTTTTTCACCTCTGGGTGCCGAACGGCCTCGCGCTCGACAGTGACTACGACTGGTTCTACGAAGGCTTCGCCAACTACCAGTCGCTCCGCGCGGGCCTCCGCCTCGGCCACCTGACCTTCCAGGACTACCTCGCCGCCATCGGCCGGGCCTTCGACATCTACAAGTCCGCCCGCGGCGCGAAGGAGATTACGCTCGCCGAGGCTTCGCAGCGCCGCTGGTCGGGCGGCTCACGCCTCGTCTATAGCAAGGGGATGCTCGTCGCGGCCCTCTACGACCTCAACCTAATGCTACGGACGGGCGGCCGCCGCTCGATAGACGAGGTTTTCCGCGAGCTGTTCGAGCGCCACCGCGAAGGCCGGGAGAGGGAAGACGGCAACGCCGCAGTCGTCAGGCTCCTCGGAGGCGTGTCGGGGATGGAAGAGTTCACGGCTCGCTTCGTGCGCGGCGCCGAGCCGATTGATCTCGCACAGTCAATCAACGCCTTCGGGCTGGTCGTCGAGCCGGGCGGCGTGCGCACGCACTTGGGCGTCGCTAAAACTCTCGAACGGCCGCAGCGGGAGTTGCTGCGCAAGTTGGGTTACAATGAGAACCTGGAAGCCGAGGCGCGCAAGGCCCGCGAGCAGTTAAAGGGCCGGCGCCCGCCCGAATAAACTGCGGCATTCTTAGATCAGAAATATCCGGCCTCGGCCCTCCCCTTCGAACATGAAACTCGTAAAGTCGCTTCCACTCTTAGCCCTCGCGGCTCTCCTCACTGGTTGCAGTACCTTTGCCGGCAAAGAAGAGACGGGCGTCGTTATAGCGCTGCGGGCTCAGGTTCGCAGCTCGACGGCGGTCGTCGCCGCCGACCTGAAGGAGGTCGTGCGCGGCGACGTGGTCGAGATACTCGACGAGGTCACGGTGCAGGAGACGGGCGAGCGCTGGCTGCGCGTGCGCACGCGCGGCTCCGGGGACACGGAAGGGTGGATCGAGGCGCGCAACGTCATCTCGCAGGAGATGGTCGAGCGCTCGCGCCAGATTGCCAAAGAGGACGAGGGCATCCCCGCGCAGGCCTCGGGCCAGCTACGCGCCAGCACCAACATAAGGTTCTCTCCCGACCGCAGCGGCAACGACAACATCCTTATGAAGCTCGAAAGCGGCGCGCGGTTCGACATCGTAGGTTGGAAGCGAGTGCCGAGGCCGAAGTCTCTTGAGACGGCCGAGAGCGACGACGCTCCGAAGGCCGGCTCAGCCGGGCAGACGAGCGCGCGGCGCGGCCGAGGGAGCCGTGAGAGCGACGAGGAGAAGGAGCCCGAGGAGGTCAACGAGCTCTGGTACAAAGTTAGGCTGCCGCCCTCCCTAGCACCCGCGCCTGCCGGCTGGGTCTTCGGCAAGCAGGTCGAACTTACTGTGCCGAGCGACATAATCTTTTACCGAACGGGGCGCGAGTTCGTCGCCTGGCGCAGGCTCGACGGCGATGATTCTGAAGGCTCGCAGGCGCAGCCCAAAGACAAGGACGCCGCGAAGGAGTCGAGGCCCGGCAGTTGGGTGATTCTGGAGAAGAGCAGCACCGGCGACGTGAACAGCCCCGACTCCCCCGATTTCGACAGGATTTACGTGCTCGGTTATGACAAAGACCGGCAGGAGCACTACACCGTCTATCGTAGCCCGGACGTGAGAGGCTTCCTGCCCTTGCGAGTCGAGGGCGGCGAGGACGATAAGACCTTCGCCGTCAGGGCGCAGGACGCCGACGGGCAGATGAAGGACGTGAAGTTCAGGACGTACATAAACGAGAGGGGCCTGCTGAAGGTCGAGGCCCTGACCGAGCTGCCCAAAGCCGCGAAGCCCAAATGAGCCTGCCGGGGAGTTACCCGCGCGTTAAGCGGCGGCGAGCCGGCCCGGAAAGTTTTTTGAAAAATCTTCGCCTAGGCGGTTGACAATGACTCGGGGATGTCTATAATGCCTCTTTGCCTGAAACACGGCAGTTGACATCTCAATCAACTAAAGAGCGCGTTTGACGAGCCGCTTCTCTTTCAAAGGCTATTCGTGGGAGGGGGCGGCTGTTTCATCGGCAAAAGTCGGGAGGAGTCGAATATCTCGCCTCGACGGCGGCCGGCGGGCAACCCGGAAGGGCCTCTGCGCTTCCAAGTCCGACGCGCTTGACAATTGAGCGTGGCTTCGGATAAAGTCACAGTTTCCTTGAGGCGAGGAAAAGTCGCCTGAAGGGCAACCAAAAGAATCCTGAGACATCTAAATCTGGATTCGCTGAAGACAAGCGATCTTTGAAAACTAGATAGAGCGTGTCCCAAAGATGACCTTTGAGAGCGACGCCGCGCGATAAAGCGCAGCGTACTCAAAACTCGAAAGAGTCATCATCGAACAACATTGGTATAAACCAGTGTGATGATGTTCCAGAGATACAAACGAGAGTTTGATCCTGGCTCAGAATCAACGCTGGCGGCGTGCCTCAGACATGCAAGTCGAACGCGAAAGGCCCCTTCGGGGGCCGAGTAGAGTGGCGTCCGGGTGAGTAACACGTGGGTAATCTACCTTCGGGTGGGGAATAACGACCGGAAACGGTCGCTAATACCGCATAATGCAGCGGCACCTAATGGTGACAGTTGTTAAAGCGGGGGATCAGCAATGACCTCGCGCCTGAAGAGGAGCCCGCGGCGGATTAGCTAGTTGGTGGGGTAACGGCCCACCAAGGCAACGATCCGTAGCCGGCCTGAGAGGGCGGTCGGCCACACTGGCACTGACACACGGGCCAGACTCCTACGGGAGGCAGCAGTCGGGAATTTTGGGCAATGGGCGAAAGCCTGACCCAGCAACGCCGCGTG
>DASPKR010000392.1:0-3945 GCA_035627975.1 Pyrinomonadaceae bacterium
CCCTCCCGGCGTGAGCGCGTGGGCGCGGGCGCGCGGCCTGCTATTTGCAATCGGCGGGGTCAGTCTGCGAGCAGAGGGGGAAGTCTGGGGGCGTGCGTTTTAAGAGGTTCACGGGCTGGCTTTTACTACTGCCGCTGCTGCTGGCGCAGGCGGGCTGCGGGTGGGCGAACGTCGCGGGCTCGGGCGCGCGTGAGCACTTCCGGCCGGGCTTCAACCTCTTCAGCCCGGAGCAGGACGTGGAGCTGGGTAACGCTTCGGCCGAGGAGATGGCGCGGCAGGTGCGCCTCGTCGGGGACGAGCGGGTGGTCGCGTACGTCCGCCGCACGGGCGAGCGGCTCGCGGCCGAGACTACGGGCCACGCCTTCCCGTACAAGTTCTACGTCGTTGATGCGGGCGAGGTGAACGCCTTCGCGCTGCCGGGCGGCCACGTCTATGTCAACGCGGGCGCAATCGCCGCGGCGCGCAACGAGGGTGAGCTAGCCGGCGTGCTCGCGCACGAGATAGCGCACGTCTCGCTCAGGCACGGGACGAATCAGGCTTCTAAGGCTTACGTGGCGAAGGCGGGCCTCGGGCTTCTGGGCGCGCTTGCCGGCGGGGGCGGGGGAGACGTGGGCAGCGCGCTCGCGGCGGCGGGCGGCGCCTACGCCAACGCGATGTTCCTCAAGTTCAACCGCGAGGCCGAGACGCAGGCCGACCTCGAAGGCGCGCGGCTGATGGCCGCCGCCGGCTACGACCCGCGAGACATGGCCCGCTTCTTCGAGAAGCTCGGCGGCGGCCCCGAAGAGGGCGCTTCTGAAACCTCCAGCGACCATCCCGAGCCGCGCAGCCGCGTCGCCGCCATCAACGGGCTGGCGCCCTCACTGCGCATAGAGCGCCCGGCCGCGCGCGACGCCGGTGAGTTCCGGCGCGTGAAATCGCGCCTCTCCGCTCTACGTTAGTGCGTCGGCTTACGCCCTGCGGCGCCTGTGCGCGGAGGATTTACCCTTGCGCGGGGCGATCGGGTTACGGGCGTGCAGAAGCTCGCGGTGGCGGTTGTTGAGCAGCGCGACGAAGGTCTGGTGGTGACGGAAGCCGAGGAGTTTCGCCGCGCGCGACACGGAGCCCCCCGCGTCGCGGAGCGCCTTCTCAATCAGCTCCGCCTCGTAGCGCAGAACCTCACGCCTGAGTGAAAACCCGTCCCAGGCGCCGCCGTCGCGTGCCGCGCGCCACGGCATGTCGAGGACGGGCGCGCGCGCCTTGACGAAGCGGAGCGCGCAGGCGTTCAGACGGTCGCGCACGCCCGGCTGCTGCGAGCCGGCGAGCCGCTCGGCCGCGCGCTCGAAGAGCGCGCCGAACTCGCGCGGCAGCATCTCGTCGCCAAGCTCTTCGGCCGCGGCGAGCGCCGCGCGCCCCGCCGCCTCGGGCGCACCGGCACGCAGGGCCGCCTCCTCGGCGCTAGAGAGGAGCGTGCGCGCCTCCTCGCGACGACCGTGCCGCGCGAGCACAGTCCCCAGAGTCATCAGCGCATCGGCGAAGAGCGCGGCCTCGTCGCAGTGCTCCAGCGCCCGGGCGGCGGCGCGGGCCGTGCGCTCGGCCTCTTCGAGGCGCCCTTCGGCGAGCAGTACGCGCGCCCGCGTCTCGTCGGTCTGCGCGGCGCGCACCCCGTCGCCGAGCGCGTCGAAGATCGAGCGAGCGCGGTCGAGGTGCTCGTGCGCCTGGGCGTGGCGGCCGACGAAGAGCAGCAGGCAGGCGATGTTGTTCTCTACCGCGGCGCGGTAGCGCTCGTGGCCCGCCGCGGAGAAGTGGAAGGCGGCTGCCTCGTACTCGATGAAGGCGCGGTCGGTGTAGTCGCCCCTCGCCTCGGATTCGGCGAGGTGGCGGTAGGTCTCGGCGAGCCCTACGTGGAAGCGCCCCTTGAGCGAATGACTTTGCAGACGCTCGAAGAAGGCGGCCGAGCCTTGGTGGGCGCGCAGCGCCTCGCGGAACCTCCCGGCCGAGCGCTCCACGATGGCGAGGCGAACGAGCGCTAGCGCACGCGCCTCCGTCTCGCTCTGGCCTAAGCCGCGCAGCGCCTCTTCCAGAAGGACGCGCGCCTCGTCGAAGGCGCCCTCGCGCCAGTAGCAGTAGGCCAGTTCGGCGCGCGCCTCAGCGACCCTTTCACGGTCGCCCATCTCCTCGAAGGCGTTCAGGGCCTCGCTGATTAAATTCTTCGCCTGCTCCTGCGCGCCGTCCACACGCCTGTGGCTGCCGACGAAGCCGGTCAGCACGCCGGCGTGCAGCAGGAGCTCTGCGCGCGCCGCGGCGCCCAAGCCTTCGAGGCGCGGGCGCGCGCCCAGTTGCGGCCAGAGGGCGTCGAGCGCTTCGAGCGCGGCATCGTAGTCGCCGGAGTCTAAGTGTTCTCTGGAGAGGCGCACGCGGAGCCGCGCGCGCTCGTCTGCGGCCAGACGGGTGTCGGCGAGCCGGTCAAGCAACCGGGCGGTTATGCTCATCGTGAGGCTACCTTTCTGTAGCCCGCGGGGGCCGGCCGTCTTGCGCGGGGGCGGCCGCCGCGGACGCCGGGCTACTGGGGCAAGTCGCCCGGCGCGGCCTAGTTTTACCGTCCTTCCGAGTTCGCGTGCTGAAATGAACCGAAAAAACGAGAGAGGCTTTCGCCTCGGGGCGGGCGGCAGCTTAAATCCAACGCGGGACGAAAAGCAAGAAAATTTCGGAAGTGAAGAATGCGGAGCGCAGAGCGCAGAACTGAAGACAGGGCGCTTAAATTCAGCGCTCAGCGCTCCGCATTCCGCACCCTCTTAAATCAGGTCGAAGTCGCCTTCGAGGACGCGCTCGATCTTGCCGGTGCGCCAGCCGCGGGCCGAGTCGCGCACGAGCGGGGAGGGCTCTTCGCGGTAGCGGCGCACTACCGCGTGTTGCTGCTGTTGCGCGCACGCGTCGTCTTCGGCGAGGGCGCGCTCGGCCTGCCGGCGCAGCGCGCCCTCGCCGTGGCCCGCCGGCTCCTCGGGCTGACCGACGACGCGCACGAGCACCCGCGCGCGGCTGAAACCCTTCTCGTCCTGCGGCGTCTCGAAGACGTGGAAGCCCGACTCGGGCCGCAGGATTGTAAAGGCCGCGTAGCCGGAGACGGCCATGAGCGCGCGGTACTCGCCGGCCGCGGCGGCGCCGTTGTCGCTCTCGTCCACGCCGCCGCTCTCGTCCAGCATCTCGAAGCGCATGCGGCGGCGCTCCGCCCAACGGCGGTACATGCTCGCGAGCCTGCGCGCGAAGCGGTCGCAAAGCTCGGGGTCGGAGCCGGGCTCGCGCAGCGCGCGCACCAGCAGGAAGGCGTCGCGCGCGTCGCCCTCGGCGAAGCCGCGAAGGGCGGAGTCGAGCAGGTAGAGCTGCTCGGCGAGCCGGCCGACTAAGTCGGGCGGCAGGCGCTTGCGGTCGCCGCGCAGGCGCGCCAGCAGCGAGCCGGCCGTGTCTAGCCCGGCCTCTATCCTGTCCATGTACTCGGCGAGCCCCAGCACGCCGAAGCGGCCGGGAGAAGACCAGAAGCCGGGCGCCTGCGTCTGCTCTAAAGCCTCCGCCTTCCGCCTCCGCCACTCCTCGCCGCCCACTTTCGCCGCTAACTCGTCGAGCCTCTCGCGCAGAAGTTGAACCTCCTCGGCCGCGCCGCGCGGGTCGAGCGCAATCGTCTCGACTCTCAGGCCCTCCGAGACAGCGACCCCTTCGTCCTCTTCGATTGCCGAGGCGGGCGCTGCCGCGCCAGCCTCTTCCTCCGGCGCGTCAGGGTCAACGAAGCGCACGTCGAGCGAGAGGCCGTCCGGCGCGGCGCGCACGAAGAGGAACTGGTCGCCCTCCGGGAACTGGTGGTTGACGATTGTCACGGCGAGCGGCGCGAGCAGGTAGCGCTCGACGGCGCGCTTGAGCGGGCGCGCGCCCAGGTCGGCCGTGAAGCCGCGCTCCAACAAAAACTCAATCGCCGAC
>DASPKR010000393.1:0-2544 GCA_035627975.1 Pyrinomonadaceae bacterium
GCGGACGGCGTCCTCCTTGAAGTAGTCGCCGAAGGAGAAGTTCCCGAGCATCTCGAAGAAGGTGTGGTGGCGCGCGGTCTTGCCTACCTCGTCCAAGTCGTTGTGCTTGCCGCCGGCGCGCAGGCACTTCTGCGAGGAGGCGGCGCGCGCGTAGTCGCGCTGCTCGACGCCCAGAAACACGTCCTTGAACTGGTTCATGCCGGCGTTGGCGAACAGCAGCGTCGGGTCGTTTGCGGGCAGCAGCGGGCTCGAAGGCACGCGGCGGTGGCCGTTCTTCTCGAAATAGCTAAGGAATTTCTCGCGAATCTCGTTCCCGGTCATGGTCATAAGGCACTGTCCTGAATTCCGTCCTCCGGCGAAAAGGGAATTTTAACACGCGGCACGCGGGGGGAGAAATTGAGGCCCGCGGGGCGATTCAGTCGGCGTCGTCTTCGCCCGCGTCGGCAGACGAAGCCTCGCGCACCTTGCGCATGATGAGGTCGTAAGAGAAACCGAGGCGCAGCAGGTGGTCGTAGAGGCTCTTGGTCTCCTGTCTCGTCTTGGGGCGGCCGCGCAGGCGAGCGCGCTTCTCGATGGCGCGCTCGATTAACTCCTCCTCGGGCGTCTCCTGATAGACGAGCTCGAGGGCGGCGTCGGCCGTCTCCTTCGAGACCTTCTTCGTCTGTAAGTCGCGCGCGAGGCGCTGGCGCCCGACCGGCTTCTGGCGCACGCGGTAGGAGGCGAAGCCGAAGGCGAAGCGGTCGTCGTCGAGGTAGCCGTACTCCTTGAGCTTCATGAGCGCGTAGTCGGCCGCCTCCTCGTCCGCCCACTCCTTCTCAAGCAGGCGCTCGCGAAGCTCCGCCACCGAGCGCGGCTTGGCGGCGAGCAGCTTCACGGCCCGCTGCAAAGTGCGCTCGCGCGCCTTCTCCGGGTCGAGTGGCCCGCGCGGGCGCTCCCCCGCCTCGCCCTCCGGCTTTACTCTCGGCCTCTTTTTTCTGAATGGCACGCGGCTATGCTAACGCCCGCCGCGGGGGCCGGCAAGCTGCTAAAATTCTTCGCGTGGACGGCGTTCTCGTCATAGACAAGCCCGAGGGGTGGACTTCGCACGACGTTGTGGCGCGCGTGCGCCGAGTGCTGCGCGAAAGGCGCGTGGGCCACACCGGCACGCTCGACCCCTTCGCCACAGGGGTTCTCGTCGTGCTCGTCGGGCGCGCGACGCGCCTTGCGCAGTTCCTCTCGGGCGCCGAGAAGGAGTACGAGGCCGTCATACGTCTCGGCTACTCGACGACGACCGGCGACCTGACGGGCGAGCGGCGCGAGGCCGCGGCCCCATCGGTTGACTGCTCGGCGCTCACGCCCGAGCAAATCGAGGCGGCGCTTTCCCGGTTGCGCGGCGAGATAGAGCAGGTGCCGCCGATGTACTCGGCGAAGAAGGTAGCGGGGCGGAAGCTCTACGAGCTCGCCCGGCGCGGCGAGGAGATAGAGCGCCAGCCCGTGCGAGTCCTCGTAAGCGTCTTTGAGGTCGTCACGGGAGGCTGCGGCGCATGGGCTCGCCGCGGCGACG
Organism: Pyrinomonadaceae bacterium; assembly: GCA_035627975.1. Classification (GTDB taxonomy): domain Bacteria; phylum Acidobacteriota; class Blastocatellia; order Pyrinomonadales; family Pyrinomonadaceae; genus QHXN01. The sequence continues at coordinate 1,544 of DASPKR010000393.1, forward strand.
ACGGGACGTGCGATTTGCGCGCGCGCGTCGTCTGCTCGGCCGGGACTTACGTGCGCTCGCTCGCCGAGTCGTTGGGCGAGCTTCTCGGCACGGGCGCGCACCTCGCCGCGCTCAGGCGCACGCGCGCGGGCGCTCTCTGCATCGAACAGTCGCTCACGCTGGAAAGGCTGGAGGAGCTGGCCTCCTCGGGCGTCGAGTTTCTGACGCGCCCCGATGCGGCGCTCCCCGGAATGCCCTCCCGGCATCTAACGGCCGAGGAGGCGCGCTCGGCGCTCATCGGCCGCCCCGTCGGCGCGGCGCCTTTGGCCTCGGGCGAGTTGGAGGAAGGCGAGCACGTGCGGCTGCTCGGCGAAGACGGGCGGCTGCTATCGGTCGGAGTTTACGACTCGGCGCGCGGGCTCGTCTGGCCGCGCGTGACGCTGGCGGCCGGAAAATAAGTGTTGACGGGCGCCGTCAGTTGCTGTGCTATACTTAGCGTCAACAGAGGGCCGGGAACCGCTTTCCCCTTCCAGGACAACCCGTTCGTTGAAGAGTCGTTCCTAAGCCTCGAAGGCGCGGCGGGCGCTGGCGCCCCGCACCTGGCGCATCGAGGCAGCTCAAAAAAAGGCGACCGAAGAGGCCCCGGCGAGAGGGCCCATCGCGGTCGCCGAAGCTTTCGGCGGGCGTGACGAGAGAAGCACGCCGTCCTAAAGCGCGCGGAGCCGATTTAAGAGGTTTTTAAGAGGCTTATGCAAGAGCAGGATGGCAGCAATAATTTCGACATCACGCGGCGGCTCGAAGAGCTGCGGCGCGAGCACGCGGCCCTCCAGTGGGAGGGCTCCTTCCGCGACTACTTCGAGCTGGTGACTCAGAACCCCCGCCTCGCGCAGCTCTCGCACGCCCGCATCAACGACATGATCCACGCCGCGGGCGTCGAGAAGCTCAACGAAGGCACGCGCGACGAGATAGCCCGCTACAAGTTCTTCTCCTCGGAGCTGTTCGGCATAGAGGAGCCGATTGCG
>DASPKR010000394.1:0-9896 GCA_035627975.1 Pyrinomonadaceae bacterium
GCTCGTCTCGAACTCCTCCGGGATCACGTCGTCGGCGCCGAGCGCGCGCAGGTCCTGCAACTCCGACATGTAGCGCGTCCGCACGATGATGTGGATGTCGGGGTTCATCTGCCGCACGAGCGAGGCCGTGTGGCGCGTGGCGACGGGGTCGGAGATGGCGATGACGAGGATGCGCGCGCGCTCGACGCCGGCGTAGTGCAGCACCTCGCGCCGCGTCGCGTCGCCGTAGACGATCTGCTCGCCGCGCGCCCCCGCCTCGCGGACGGCCTCGGCGTTCAGCTCCAGGATGACGTAAGGCACGCCGACCTTCCTGAGCACGCGCGCGAGGTTGTTGCCGTTCAGCCCGTAGCCGACGATGACGACGTGGCCGCGCAGGCCGGCCTCCTCGGGCCGGAAGTCGGCCACGCTGGGTTCGAGCACCGAGCCGGGCGAGAAGAAGTTCTGCACGGCGTAGCCGAGGCGCGGCGCGGCCTTGATGAGGAACGGCGTGGCGATCATCGAGAGTATGGAGGCGGCGAGGAACCTCTGGTAGTCGGCCTCGGTCAGGAGCCCCTGCGGCAGCCCGGCGCGCGCCAGGATGAAGGAGAACTCGCCCACCTGCGCCAGCCCCAGCGCCGCCATCGTCGAGACGCGCAGCGAGTAGCCGAGCAGGCGCACCACCGCCAGCACGACCGCCGCCTTCCCCGCCACTAGGGCCGCGACCCACGCCAGCACCGTCGGCAGGTCTGCCCACAGCGCGCTCAGCGAGAGCAGCATCCCGATGGAGACGAAGAAGATGCTGTTGAAGACGTCGCGGAACGGGAGGATGTCGGCCACGATCTGGTGGCTGTACTCCGACTCTGAGAGCACCATCCCGGCGATGAACGCCCCGAGCGCGAGCGACAGCCCGAACTGCGACGTCAGCCACGCCGTGCCCAAGCTCATCAGCACGACGAAGATGATGAAGAGGTCCGGGCTGCGCAGCCGCACGATCTGGTAGAGCAGCGACGGGACGGCCTTGCGCGCCGCGAGGATGATGACGGCGACGGCGGCCAGCGCCGCCCCCAGCGTCAGGGCGAGACGCGACGCCGACGCCCCCTCGCGCCCCCCCAGAACGGGGACTAGCAGCATCATGACGACGATGCTCAAGTCCTGGAAGAGCAGGATGCCTACGCCCGCCCGCCCGTGCGGCGCGTCAACCTCCGCGCGGTCTATGTAGCTCTTCAGGACTATGGCCGTCGAGGAGAGCGCGAACAGGAAGCCGAAGAAGAGCGCCTGGCTGAGCGGGCGCCCCCAGAGGTAGGCCGCGGCCGTCACCAGCAGCGTGGTTATGACGACCTGCATGCCGCCGCCCGCGAGCACCAGCCGCCTCATCTCGACGATGCGGCGCAGCGAGAACTCGAGCCCGATGGTGAAGAGCAGGAGCACGACGCCGATCTCGGCCAGCGCCTCGATGGCGTGGGCGTCCCTGATGAGGCGCAGGCCGTAGGGGCCTATCACGACGCCCGTTATCATGAAGCCCACGATGGTCGGCAGCCGCAGGCGGTGGAAGGCGAACGCCATCGGCACGGACGCGAGCAGTATCAGGAGCAGGTCGCCCAACAGGGGAAGGTCATGCGGCATGTTCGGAACCTCCTGGCGAGCACGGGGAGTCAGTCTGCCGTCGGCCCCGGACGGCCTTCTACCGCCGACTATTCTGCCCGCGGGCGCGTCAAAAGAACAGAGCCACGAAAGTTGGGGTTTCAACATGAGCCCCGATTTCATATACTCGGAAGCGGCCCTCGCCCCTCGCGGGCCTCACGAGCTTAAGGAGCCAGCTTTGAGACTCAGAAGACGCGCCCGACTGACGCTTACGGCCGCGGGCGTCATCCTCGCATGTATGCTCGCGGCCGCGCAGACGGCGCGGCCGGTCGAGTGCGCGCGCCGCGCGGCCGAGCCCGCGGTAGGCGCCCCGCGGCTCGCCGCGCTGAGCCTCGCGGACTTCGCCGCCGTCGGCGACGGCCTGACGGACGACGGCCCGGCCCTGCAACGCGCGCTCGACGCGCTCGCCGAGGCGGGCGGCGGCACGCTCTTTGTCCCCGCCGGCCGCTACGCCATCTCCACCCCGGTCGTCAAGGACTTCGGCGGCGCGGCCTCCTCGGTCTCGATTCTCGGCGTCGCCTCGGGCACGCCCGTCGCGCCGCCGACGGCCGGCGGGCCGGAGCTTACGCGCGGCCTCGACCTCACTTCCGAGTTTCTGCCCCGCACGGGCGAGGAGGCCGTCGCGCTCAGAATCTCCGGCCTCGAAAGTTTTCTCATCCGTGACGTCGCCTTCGTCGGCACGCCCGAGGTCGCGACCGACGCGGCCGTCACCCTCGCGCTCGACTCGGTCGGGAGCGCCGCGGTGCGCCACTGCGAGTTCTACGGCCTGAGCAGCATGGTCGAGGGCGGCGCCGTCGTGCTCGCCTCGCGGAGCAGCCTCGCCGTAGAGGAGAGCGTCTTCCTCGGCTCGACTGGCGCGAGCGGCAACTACGTCGCGGTCGTTCAGAACATCCTCTGGAAGGGCGTGCGCGTCGAGCGCACCGTCTTCGCCGACTACGGCTGGCGGCGAGAGTCGTATGGCAAGATGAGCATGGGCGCGCCCTACTCCTGGGTCAACGTCGCCGAGGCGGCCCCGCCCGAGCCCGCGTCGCCGCGCAGGGAGGTCGTCGTCCGCGACGTGTTCTTCGACGAGGGCGGCCTCGCCGGCCTCGCCACCATCGCCCTCGGCGGAGAGCCCGCGCCAGCAGACCTCATCTACGTCACGGGCCTGCACATGAACGTCTCTAACCTCGGCGCGTCCGGCAACTACATCGAGAGCCAGCGCGGCGCGATGATAGACCGCTCGCGCTACGGCTGGAGCCAGAACGCCGACTCGGCCATAAGTCTCGTGGGAGTGGGCGAGGGCCTCATCTCCGGCGTCGAGTGCGCGGCCGCCGCCGACCGCATACGCGCCGACGCCGCGACGGGCAAACTCACCGTCGTCAACTCGGTTTACACGCACCTCGACTCGCTCGCGCAAGTCACTGAGGTCTTGAGCACCGCGGCGCCGGAAGAGAACCCCGTCGAGTACGTCCGCGCTCAGTTCGAGCAGACGGCGGGCCGCGCGCCCGACGCGGCCGCGCACTTCTACTGGTCGCGCATGCTGTTGGGCTGCTCCGCGGACGCGGAGTGTCTCGCGGGCGCGCGCGCCGCGCTGGCCGCGTACTTAGCCGGGTCGCCGGCGGAGACCTTCCGCCTGTCGGGGCGCGTCGTGGGCGAGGGCGGCGCAGGGCTCGCGGGCGTAAAGGTCGAGCTCTCCGGCTCGCAGTCCGTCGCGGCCGTGACAGACGCCGACGGCGGCTACAGCTTCGAGGGGCTTCCCACGAGCGGCGCATACGTCGTCACGCCCTCGCTCGAAGGGTTCGTCTTCAACCCGCGCTCGCGCTCGGTCGAAAACCCCGGCGCTGACCAGCGCGTCGAGTTCGTAAGCGCGCCCGAGCCTTCGTTAAGTTTCGCCGCCGCCGCGCACACGGCCACCGAAGGCTCGCACTCCTACGCCGTGGCCGTGCGGCGCGAGGGCGAGGCATCGGCCGCCGCCAGCGTCGTCTTCACGGCCTCGGACGGCACGGCGCGGCAGGGCCGCGACGTGAGCACCGTAGTCGGCCGCCTCAACTTCGCGCCGGGCGAGCGCGAGTGTGCCTTCGAGGTCTTCATCACCGACGACGCCTTCGCCGAGCCGGACGAGCAACTCACGCTCTCGCTCGAAGGCCCGGAAGGAGCCGAGCTCGGCGCACTCTCCACCGCGACGCTCACCATCAAGGATAACGACGACGCCCCCGCGCCCTCGAACCCCGCTGACAACAGCGAGTTCTTCGTCCGCCAGCACTACCGAGACTTCCTCAACCGCGAGCCAGACGAGGGCGGTCTGAGATTCTGGGTGAACGAGATAGAGAAGTGCGGAGCAGACGCTCAGTGCCGCGAGGTCAGGCGCATAAACGTCTCTGCGGCCTTCTTCCTGTCTATAGAGTTTCAGGAGACGGGCTTCCTCGTCTATCGCCTCTACGGCGCGGCCTACGGGCGCGCGCCGCGGCGCGTCGAAGAGTTTTTGCTCGACGCAAGGTTGATAGGCGACGGCGTGGTGGTGGGGGCGCCCGGCTGGGCGCAGAAGCTCGAGGCCAACAAAGAGGCTTTCGTCGAGGCGTTCGTAGCGCGCCACGAGTTCGCGCGGGAGCACCCCGCGTCGCTCAAGCCCGCCGAGTTCGTCGCGCGGCTCAACGAGAGGGCGGGCGGCCCGCTCACGACGGAAGAACTGGCAGCGGCCGAGTCAGAGTTCGGCGGGGCCGCGGATACTTCGGACGCGGCCGCGCGCCGCCGCGCGCTCATGCTCGTTGCCGAGAACGCCTCCTACCGGCGGCGCGAGTTCAACCGCGCGTTCGTCCTCATGCAATACTTCGGATACCTTCAGCGCAACCCCGACGACCCGCCCGACGCGGGCCTCGACGGCCTGCTCTACTGGCTCAAGAAGCTCGACGACGCGGGCGGCGACTACCACCGCGCCGAGATGGTTCGCGCCTTCCTCGACTCCATCGAGTTCCGCACACGCTTCGCGCCTTAATTCAAACGCTGAGGGCGGCGCAGGCGCCCTCAGCGTCAGGTCTTACCTGCCGAAGCGCTCGGTGTACTCGATGGAGTCTATGAACGCCTTGACCATCTGCGCGTCAATGAAGTTGCCGTTGAACTCGTCGAGCTTCGTGAGCCAGAACTTCCAGCCGCCGAAGTTCGTGTCGGGCGCGTCGTCGGGGTTCCTCCTCAGGTAGCCGTAGTACTGCATCAGCACGAACGCGCGGTTGAACTCGCGCCGCCGCAGGTCTTCGTCCTCCGCTACCCTCCTGAGCGCGGAGGCGCGGCCGGCGCCCGTGTTGTTCGCGGCGAGCTCCGCGACGAGCGCATCCCTCTCCTCCTGCGAGAGCACGCCGCCCGCCTGCTCGTTGAGCCTATCAACGAACTCGGCCGGCGACATCGTGAGCGGGTAGGCGTCGAGGAAGCGCTGTCTCGAGACGAACTCGAGCGCGAACGCCTGCTTGTTGGCCTCCAACAACTCCGGCCAGCCGGGCCTCCCCACTACGACGCCCTGCCCTATGCGCTGCGTATCGGGCAGGAACTCTTCGAGCCTGACGACAGGCACGGTGCCTGCCACGCCCGGCGAGGTCGCGTCGCCGAAGGCCGACTTGTACATCCGATAGACGAGGTAGCCGGTCTCCTGGAACTCAATCGAGAGGAAGAAGGCGGCCGACACGTTTATCTTCCTCACCTCGCGGCACTGAGCGTCCGCCCCGCACTTCTCTATCTCGTTCGACCAGAAGGCTAGGCCGCCCGCGTCCGGCTCGCGGTTGAGGAAGTCGTGGTAGTGCTGGCGGACGAAGAACTGCGTGTCGAAGCTCGACTCGCGCACGGGGCTCGGCGCGTCCGAGGCGTCGTCGCTCGTGATAGTCACGAAGACGGCGCTCGGGCCGCCGAGGGCCGCGCCCGTCGGGCTAGACAGGATTAGATTCAGAGACTCGACCGGCTCCGAGTACCTGTCGTCGGTGATGAGCACGTCGAACGTCTTCGCCGTCTCGCCCGGCGCGAAGCGGAGCGTCCCGCCGCCGCGCGTGAAGTCCGTACGCTCCGAGGCGCGCTGACCGAGCGTCTCGTAGCGGACGGTTGACTCGCCGGAGGTGTCGCCCGTGCGCGTCACGCCGATCGAGACGGTGTGCGCCGACTCACTCGCCGTGTAGGACGGGTTAGTGAAGCGCACGACGGGGGTTGCGGACGCGGAGTCGAGGATGGTGGCCGTGGCCTGCGAGTCCGCGCGTGTCGCGTTGAAGGGGTTCGAAAGGTTGAGCGTGAAGGTCTCGTCCCCTTCGGCCGCGGCGTCGGCGAGGACGGTCACCTCGACGTTCTTCACGGTCTCGCCGGGGCTGAAGGTGAGGAAGCTTGACGCGGCCGTGTAGTCCGAGCCGGCCGAGGCCGTGCCGTCAGCGGTCGAGTAGCCGACCGAGACGGTCTTGCCGCTCACGGCCGAGAGCCGCACGCTGAAGGTGGCCTTCGAGCCCGCGGCGCTCTCGGCCGCAGCAACGTCCGGGACGAGTATCGAGGGTTCCGCGTCGTCGTCAACGATGGTGACGAGCGCGAAGTTGTTGACGGAAGCGCCCGAGGGGTTCGTGAAGGAGACCGAGAAGCTCTCCTCGAACTCGTCGAAGGCGTCGCCTATGACGGGGACGACCACCTGCTTGAACTGCGAGCCCGGCTCGAAGGTGATCGTGCCGGAGACGCTCAGGAAGTCGGAGCCGGCGGTGGCGCCGCCCGGCCCCGCCGAGCCGACAGTCGCGTAGTCAACCGTGACGGTGCGACTCGTGGCCGCCGAGAGCGAGACGGGGACGACGGCGTTGCGGCGCCCGCCCGTGCCTTCTGTTATCAGCAAGCGGCCGTGCTCGGCCGGGTCGCCGCCCCGTATGGTGAGCGGCGTCGTGCTGTCGAATATGTGGAGCACGGCCGCTGGGCGCGAGCCCAGCGACTCAAGCTCCGGCACGCCCGAGAGCGTGAGATTGACGGTCTCCTCCGGCTCTGTCGCGCCGTCGTCCGCGATGGGGACGTTCAGGATTTTCTCGGTCTCGCCCTCGGCGAAGGTGAGTGTGCCGCTGGCGGGCGTGTAGTCGGCGCCCGCGGTGGCAGTGCCGCCGCCCGAGGAGTAGTTGACGGTGAGCGTGCCGCGGCTCCCGCCCGTGCGCACGACGCGTATGACGGCCTGGCCCACGTCCTCGAGCACGTCGTAGCGCGCCGAGGAGAACTCGACGCTCCCCGAGGCGCGCGACGCCGCGCACGGCGAGAACTCCGAGGTGTTGCCCGCGAGGTCTGTGGCCGTCGCCGTGAGCGCGCGGCCCGCCGGGAGTCCCTGCGGGAGCGTCACGTCGAAGGCGGCCTCGCCCGCCGCGTCGGTCACGACCTGCGCCGAGCCGAAGGGCCGGGCGCCCTCGCCGTTGCCCGAAGGGTCGCAGGCCGCGTTCGCGTAGAAGTCGACGGTGAACTCGGTGCCGGGCGTGCTGCGCAGCGTGCCGACGACGCGCGTCGTGCCGGCCGACGCGGTGACCGCGCCGAGCACCGGGAAGTTCTGGAGCATGTTGGCGCCCGCGTCGGCGTCGAGCGGGTCGTTAGGGTTGACGGCGAGGTCGTTGTTCAGGTCAATGCCGAGCAGCGCGTTCGAGAAGACCGAGTTGCCGCGTATGCGGTTGCCGGTGGCGGCGAACTGGGAGACGGAGACGCCCCACCCGTTGAAGGCGATGGTGTTCCCCTCGCCCGTGCCCGCGCCGCCGACGATGTTGTTGGCGGCCTGGGTAATCCTCACGCCCTGCAAGGTGTTGCCGAGCGCCGTGGTGCCCGCGGCGTTCGTGCCTATAAGGTTGCCCTGGATACGGTTGCCGGAAGGCCCCCCCGTCGTCAGGCTGCCGATGTCAACGCCGGTCAGGTTGCCGGAGATTACGTTTCGCGCGCCGGCCTCGGGGCCGCCCACGCGGTTCTGGTTGCTTGAGAGCGCCACGCCGAGCTGATTGCCGACGGCGAGGTTGCCGGAGGCGTCGGTCCCTATCAGGTTGCCCAGGATGCGCGTGCCGGAGCCCAGACGGCAGTCGACGCCGACCAGGTTGCCGGAGATGACGTTGCCCGAGCCGAGCTCGGTGCCGCCGATGACGGCGTTCGAGCCGTTGACCTCGATGCCGATGCCGTTGGCAAGCGCGGTCGTGCCGGCGGCGTCAACGCCGATGTAGTTGCCGAGTATCTGGTTGTGCGGGTCGCCGGAGAAGGTGCTTATGTTGATGCCTTTGCCGTTGCCCGAGATGACGTTGCGCGCCGCGGGGGCGGTGCCGCCCACCGTCGCCGTGTTAGCGGAGAGGTTTACGCCGACGCCGTTCGAGATGGCGACGGTGCCGGTAACGTCAGTGCCGATGAAGTTGCCTTGAATAAGCGTCCCGGCGGCGCTGCCTCCGAGATCTACGCCGGTGTTGCCCTGGCCCGAGATGACGTTCCGGGCGCCGGGCTCTGTGCCGCCGATAATGTTGTTGATGGGCGGGGCGCCGGGCGAGCCCCCTATCTCGATGCCGTCGCCGCCGTTGCCCAGAGGCGTCGTGCCGGCGGCGTTCGTGCCGATGAAGTTGCCCTGCACCCGGTTGCCGGCGCTGGCGATTGTGACGCCGCCGAACGTGTTGCCGGAGATGACGTTCCGCTGCGAGGGCGCGGGGCCGCCTATGCGGTTGTTGTTCGACGCGATGCCTATGGCTACGCCTGTGTGGTTCGGCCGGGCGGCCTCGCCCGCCGCGTCCGTGCCGATGTAGTTGCCCTCGACGCGGCTACCCTCGCCCGCGGCGATGCGTATGCCGTTCGCGCCGTTGAAGCGGTTGATGACGAAGCCGCGCACGAGGCAGTTCGAGGCGGCGACGGTCAGGCCCGCCGCGCCGCCTCCGCCCGCCTGCGCGCCGGAGAGCTCGACGACGGGCGTGCCGGCGAAGCCGGGCTGAGTGGTGGCGTCCAGCTCGACCGTGCCGGTGATTTCAGGCAGCGGCGAGACGGGGCTGATGGTGCGCACCCCCGAGCCCGGAATGTTGAACGTTATGCGGTCGGCGCCGGCCATGCTGTTGGCGTCCAGGATGGCCTGGCGGAGCGAGCCCGCGCCGTGGTCGTTCGTGCTCGTGACGACGAGGGTTTGGCGCGCGCCCGCGAAGTCGGCCGTCCTGTCGGCCGAGAGGTTGGCGATGGAGACGGGGCCGCCCGCGAAGGCGAAGCCGAGCGACGAAGCCGTCAAGGTGTAGCTCCCGCCGCCGGGCGCCGTGAACGAGTAGCGGCCCTCGCCGTCGGTCGTGGCGAACTCGATCTGCGAGCCCGCGAGCGCGACGCGCGCGCCGGGGAGCGCGAGCCCCGTGCCGGCCTCCGTGACGCGGCCGCTTATCTGGAAGAACGCGGCGCCGGAGGCCGACGCCGTGAAGTCGAGCGACTGGCTGGCGGAGAGGTTGTCGAAGGTCTGCGAGGGCGGCGCGAACGCGAAGCCGGCCTTCGTCGCGCTCACGGTGTAGGAGCCGCCGGCCGCGAGGCCGTCGAACTCGTAGAGGCCGTCGGCGCCCGTCGTAGTGAAGGAGACCAGCGAGCCTGAGAGCGTCACTTTGACGCCGGCCTGCGCGTTGCCCTGCGCGTCGGCCACGCGGCCCGCGATGCGCAGCGACGGCGAGAGCTTCGCTATGAAGCCCTCGTAGTTGCCGCGGTTCGCAACCTGATAGACCTCCTGGCTAGAGACGGGGAAGTCGATGCTGAGCGTCCAGCCCGAGACGTAGGCCGCGCCGGAAGAGTCGACGGCTATGCCCGTGCCGTAGTCGTGCGCGCCACCGTCGCTGCCGCCGCCGGCCGTGCCGCCCAGCGGCGTCGAGTATTCGAGCGCAGTGCCGGCCGCGTTCAGCTTGAGCACGAAGGCGTCCGCGTCAACGAGGCCGAAGACGTTCGACGCCGTGTAAAGGTTCGAGGGCGTCAACGGGTCTATGCCGAGCGCGGCCAACTGGCCGAGGAGCCCCGCGCCTGACTTACGCCACGTCGCGCCGCCGTCCGTCGTCTTGTAGATGGTGCCGAGGCTGGCGCCCACGGTCGCTATCACGTAGGCGTTCGAGTTGTTCTGCGGGTCAACGACGATGTCGCCCGCGAACCCGTTGGCGAGGCTGGTCGCCCAGCCGGCGCCGCCGTCCACGGACTTGTGGACGCCAAAGATGCTCGTGGCGTAAACGGTCGAGGGCGTCTGCGGGCTGACGACGACGCGGTGGACGAAGGTTGTCGTCAACCCGTTGGAGGTCTTAGACCAGTTCGCGCCGCCGTCCGTCGTCTTGAAGACGCCGCCTTCGGAGGTG